>JBJEUC010000266.1:0-3091 GCA_051883635.1 Candidatus Fimadaptatus sp. | reverse complement strand
GCCCATCCACAGCGGCGTGGCCGTGTCCTCCTTGCCCCAGAACAGCAGCGTGGAGGCCTTGATGAGCGGCAGGCACCACGCCAGGTCCTGATTGATGACCTGCACGAACGTCTTGCGCATATCGCCCGACAGCGCGCGGTAGTCCTCCGAGCCCATGCGGCTCTGAAGCGCCTGGGTGAGCCTGTCGGCGCGCTTGCCCAGCAGCTTCTGCACCGGCTTGCTCTCGTAGCCCGCCTTGAGCGCGCCGAACACCGCCTGCTTCACCTGGGTCGCGCCCGAGCGCCGGGGCAGCAGGCCCGCGCAGCCGGTGAGCACCATGCGCCCCACCCGCTCCGGATCCTCGGCCGCCATCATGAGCGCCACGCGCCCGCCGAACGAGTGCGCCACTATGTCGACCCTGTCCGCGCCTATCTCGTCCAGCAGCGCGAGTATCTGCGCCTTGAACTGATCCACCTGCCATACCTCGGGCGGCTCCGGGCTCTGCCCGTGGCCGGGGAAGTCCACGCCTATCACGCGCGCCTTGCCGACCTCGGCCGTCAGGTCGCGTATCAGGGGCTTGAAGCTGTCCATATTGCCGCCCCAGCCGTGCATGCACAGTATGAACTTGCCTTCTTCGCCGAATATATTGTAGTTAATGCCGCACTTTGCTAACATCGCTGCCTCCTTGAATGCGCGCACACGCGCGCCATAGCCTGCTTTACCAAATTGACCCGGGGCCGCCCTCCGGCGCGCCAAGCGTCAGTCGAATACCGTGCGCAGCCTGCGCACGCCCTCGCGTATCTGCTCAGGGCTCAGCCGCGAAAAGCCCAGCCTGAGCGAATCGCGCCCGCGCCCGTCGGGGTAGAATACGTCGCCGGGCACGTACATAACGCCCGCCTCGTGCGCGCGCTCCAGCAGCGCGCGCGTGTCCCGCTCCCCGCGCAATGTGACGAACACCGAAAACCCGCCGTCGGTGCGCGGCCAGTCGGCGATATCGGCAAAGTATTCGTCCAGCGCCGCAAGCAGCGCCGTCATGCGCTCGCGGTACAGCACGCGGCTGGCCTTGAGGTGGCGCTCCATGCAGCCACGCTTCAGAAACTCGCACAGCGCCGCCTGTATCACGGTGGATGTGTGTATGTCCTGGTTGAACTTTTCGTTCAGCAGATAGTGGTACACCTGCCTGGGGGCCAGCACCCAGCCTATGCGCAGCCCCGGGAACAGCACCTTGGAAAAGCTGCCCGCGTATATCACCACGCCCTGCGCGTCCATTGCCTTGAGCGTGGGATAGCTCTCGCCGCGAAAGCGCAGTTCCTCGTTGAAGCCGTCCTCCAGTATGGGCACGCGGTAGCGGGTACAGACGCGCAGCACCTCGCGCCTGCGCTCCAGGGGCATGTTGAGCCCCGTGGGGTTCTGGTAGGTGGGCACGCAGTACACCAGCGCGGGCCGCTCCCTGAGTATCTCGCGCTCCAGCGCGGCAGGGTCCATGCCCTGCGCGTCCACGTCCACCGCGCCGATGCGGGCCATGCGGCTCTTGAGCACGCCTATCACGCCGTTATATGTGGGCGCCTCGATGAGCACGCGCGCGCCCTCGTCCACCAGCACGCGCGTGACCAGGTCCACCGCCTGGCGGAAGCCGTTCACTATAATCAATTCATTGCCGTCGGTGTTTATGCCTTTCTGGCGCATGTCGGCCATGAGGTACTGCCTGAGCGGCTCGTAGCCGCGCGTATAGCCGTAGTTGAGCAGCCGCCCGTCGTCGGCTGCCAGCACGTCGTTCATTATCTTGCGGAAGGCCTGCACGGCGAACGTGTTGTGGTCGGGCGCCAGCGACGTGAAGGATATCACGTCCCGCCCGCCATGCCTGAGCGGGGCCTCCTCCTCGCGGTAGTGGGTAAAGGCCCGCGCCGCCCGGCTTATGCGCCCGTCCCAGTCTATCGCCGGTTCGCCGGAGGCGCGCATAGCGCCCGCACCCTCGGCCACGAACGTGCCCTGGCCGCGCCTTACGTAGACCAGTCCCTCGTCCTCCAGGTACGCATAGGCCGCGTCTACCGTGTTGCGGCTCACGTGCTCCAGGCGCGCCATGTCGCGCGCCGAGGGCAGCTTGCCCGCCGGCAGCTCGCCCGAAAGTATCGCCCGCCGCAGCTTGTCGCGCAGCTGCAGATACAGCGGCTTGCCGCCGTCCATGTTGTCGCCCGTCCCGAACAGCTGGCTCACAGCGCGCACCTCCCCCGGTCATACGTGTCCGACCTATATTCTATCTCATTTGCCGCAAATAATAAAGTGCCGCCGCGCCGCATATTTTGCGAGTCGGTGGCACCATCGATGAGTTTAGGTTAAGTGCCGCTCGGGCCCTGCCCGCGCGTCACTCCTCGCTCACGAGGAACGGGTCGTTTTCAGGATGCGCTGTAGGCAGGCTGAGCGTGGTCATTATCAGCGCGTCCTCATGGTTGTCCTCGTAATAGCGCTTGCGGTAGCCCACGTCCACAAAGCCGTGGCTGCGGTAGAGGTGCTGCGCGACCGCGTTGGAGCGGCGCACCTCCAGCGTCATGAAGGCCATGCCCGAATCCGCCGCGAGCTGCAGCATGTCCTCCAGCAGCCGCTTGCCCAGCCCGCGCCCGCGGAACTCCTTCTTAATGGCTATGTTGGTCACATGCGCCTCGTCCACCACGAACCACATGCCGCCGTAGCCGGCCGGCACGCCGTCCTGCTCTATCACCAGGTAGCGCGCGCAGGTATTGCGCGTCAGCTCCTCGGTAAAGGACTGTCTCGACCACGGTATCGCAAACGCCTCGTGCTCTATCTCCATCACCGCGTCCAGGTCGTCCAGCGTCATCATGCGGCACGTCATACCTTCAGCCCCTTTGCCAGGCGCTCGCGCTCGGCCTGCGGCGCGCGCAGGTAGAGCGGCTTGAGCGCGAGATAGTCCACGGCCCGCTCCGGATGGGCCTGCGCCAGCGCGCACACCGCCGCCGCGCGGGGGAAGTTCATATGCGCCGGGGCAAACCGCGCGCCGGGGCGCAGCTCGGCTATGCGCGCGCGGCCCGCGTCCGCGCCGTCGCCCAGGAACAGCACCTCGCCCTCCGGCAGTCCGCGCACGAACTCGTCCAGCGGC
>JBJEUC010000265.1:0-3098 GCA_051883635.1 Candidatus Fimadaptatus sp. | reverse complement strand
CTCGCCCTCGGCGCGGCGCATATCGCCCGAGGTGCGGCGCGCGGCCGCCGAGATAAGCGAGCGCTTTGCGGGCGATGTGAGCGTGGACGAGCTGATGGAGCTGAGCGGGCTGAGCCGCGCCACCTTCCACCGGCGCTTTCTGCGCGAGATGGGCCGCACTCCGCTGGAGATGATAACCGACCTGCGCATGAGCCGCGCAAAGGAGCTGCTGGTGCTGACCGACTACTCTATCGCCGACGTGGCGGACATGTGCGGCTATCCGGACAATTCCTACTTCTCCCGCGCCTTCAAGCGCGCCTGCGGCGTGACGCCGGGCGAGTTCCGCATCGGGCGCAGGAGAGGCGCCGAGCCGCGCTGACGGCGGCGCGGTCGCGCGGGCAGTGCGAGCCGACGCCGACCCGCAGGAGCCGCCGCGCGCGGCGGCGGGAGGACGTGGGCGACACAGCGCCGGGACATAAAGGCAGCCCCGCGCTCAAGGCGCGGAGCCGTCGGCGGGTCAAACGGCAGGGGACAAGCTGGCGGCGTGTGCAAGCGCCCTTGCGCAGAAGGGGCCGCGGGGCGTGCGCGCCGCATGGTATGAAGGGAGCGTGAGGAGGGCGTTGGCCCGCTCATGCGCTCATTGGGACGACAGGCAACAGCTCCGCGCGCCGGGCGTGGAGCTGTCGGCGGGTCAAGCGGCATGGGACAAGCTGGCGACGGGTGTAAGTGCTCTTGCGCAGAAGGGGCTGCAGGACGTGCGCGCCGCAAGGGACGGAGGGAGCATGAGGGTGACGTTGGCCTGCTCACGCGCTCCGGTGGATGATAGGCAACAGCTCCGCGCGCCGGGCGCGGAGCTGTCGGATTGTATCACCCATTATGCCATTCAGGCGGGCCGCAGCCCATGGGCATTAAGAGGCCCCCGGCGGCGTGCGCGGGGGCGATAATTGCATCACAGCATATCACATCATGGCGCAGAACCGCTTTGCTCCGGCTTCCGCACCCGGGCACGCGCGTAATCTGCGGCGGAGCTGCCCAGCGCCATTGGCAGCGTCGCTCCGCCCGGCCGCCAACACCGCGCCGCGCTCAGCGCCGCTCCAGATACTCCTCCAGACACAGGCCGCTCTCGTATATGGCGCGGGCCGTGTCGCGGCCCACGTAGCGGTAATGCCAGGGCTCGTATATTATGCCCGTTATGTTGCTCTTGCCGGTGGGATAGCGCAGTATGAAGCCGTAGCGCCAGCTGTTCTCCATCAGCCATTGCTGCACAGGCGTGTTCTCCTGCGCCTCGTCCAGCTCCTGATAGCCCGCGTCCACTATGTCCAGCGCCAGCCCGGTCTGATGCTCGCTGGTGCCGGGCAGCGCCACCACAGTTGCGGCCTCGGCGCGCGCCTCGCTCTCGCTCAGGCCCTCGGCCCGCAGCCGCTGCACCTTGTTCTCGTACAGGCCGCTCTGGTACGAGCCGGTGCGGTATGCCGAGCGTATCACCGGCCTCAGCCCCGCACTGCGGCAATCGGCCAGCAGTTCAAGCAGCTCGTCGCGGCAGCGCACGTCCACCTGTTTGCCCTCGCCTATGTCGCACAGCTCCACGCGCAGGTCGTCCGGCAGGGGGTTCCGGCGGTTGACCAGCAGCGTGAGCGGATAGCTCCGGCCCTCGGGCTCACTCCGCCCGGAGTCGTATGCCGCGTCGGCGAGCGAAGCGGCAACGCCGCGCACCGTGTCGCATGCGCCCTCTATGGCCATGCCCGCTATCGCGGAGAGCGGATACAGCGGAGTATCGTACAGCACAGGCCCGGCCAGCGCCAGCGCCACGCAGGCAGTCACCGTCATAAGCAGCGCGCGCAGCAGGGGATGCCTGCGCCGCCTGCGCGCCTTTCCAGCACGTTTCAAACGTTTCACCACGCTTACACATTCTGGAAATATTATAGGCCGCGCATGTGGCTTTTGAGTGGCTCACGCGTTCAGAACAGTCGCGCTATTGGGGCGTATATGTGGCATACGGGGCTGAGCGAGAGCGGCACCTCGCTTGAGAAGCTGATTATGCGCTCGGCTATGTATTCCTCCAGACACAGGCCGCTGTGATATATCTCGTCGGCCGCCGCGCGGCCCACGTAGCGGTAATGCCAGGGCTCGTATATTATGCCCGTTACGTCGCTCTTGCCGGTGGGATAGCGCAGTATGAAGCCGTAGCGCCAGCTGTTTTGCATCAGCCATTGCTGCACGGGCGTGTTCTCCTGGTCGGTCTCCAGCGCCTGATACCGGCGGTCGACGATGTCCAGCGCCAGCCCCAGCTGATGCTCGCTGGTACCGGGATAGGCGACCACGGTCGCGGCCTCGGCGCGCGCGGTCAGCGCGCAGGGCTCGTCCATGGCGGCCATCACGCGATGCACCTTGTTTAGGTAGAGCGCCGTCTGGTGGCTCTGCGTGCGGTAGGAGGAGCGCACCACGGGCTTGAGCCCGGCGGCGCGGCAGTCGGCCATCATGCGCATGAAGTCGGAGTAGGCGCGCGCGTCTATCTTGTGGCCGTCGCCTATCGATACCAGCTCGGGCGCATGGCCCTCGGGCAGGGGGTTCCAGCAGTTGACCAGCGTGAGCAGGGGATAGGGGGCCGCCTCGTTCCCGGCGAGGGCGGGCGCGCAGCACAGCATCATGGCCAGCGCGAGCAGCAGCGCGCCCGCGAGGCGCGCCGGTTGAGCGATAATGTCAGAATATCTCATGAGAACATTATATGGAAAATCCTGTCACAGGTCAAGCGCGGGCGGTTAATTATCGGCGGGCCGCCGCGCCCGGGGCTCATTCGGCCTGAGTTTGTATTGCCGATAGGTGGATAGCGGATTGTCAAAAAGGGAGCTGGCGGCTTTAAGCGGTGTCCTGTGCTTCGGGACATTTCCCGCCGATGATAGAAAAAGGCCCCAGAGTCTTTCGACTCTGAGGCCTGCGTTTGCATTGTCTGTAATGGATAACGGATCTCGCACCCATGGCGCTATCCGCCATCATACAGAAACAGGAGCTGTCGCTGTGCAAAGGCTGCTATCGCGTTTTATGCACCCCACGTTATCCTCATGCACACATCAAACAGCCTGTTTCCCATGCCGCTGACCACTGCGATGTACCCATTAAAA
>JBJEUC010000264.1:0-3126 GCA_051883635.1 Candidatus Fimadaptatus sp. | reverse complement strand
CGCCGCCGTGCCGGGGCGGCAGCAGGTCGGTCACTATCATGTCGGGCGGCGCGTCGAAGTCGGGCTGGCGCGCCATGCTCCAGCACACCGTGTAGCCCTCGCGCCCTATGCGCCGCCCGGCCTGCGCGCCCAGCATGTCCGCTCCCAGCCGGGTAACAAGATAGGACAGCGTGAGCGCGTCCTCGCGCCGCACGTTGCGTATCGATATCACATAGCCGCGCGTATCCGTAGGCAGTTCCATCGTCAGCAAGCGTATCCCTCCGTTTCGCTGTTAGTTTGCTCCGCCGCAAGGCCCGCGCGCGGCGCTGCCATGGATTTACGGCAAGCCGTTCCAGTGCGAGCGCGCCGCGCGCAGCCGGTGATACATCGTTATGCGCAGGTTAAGGCCGTTATTCGCTCAAGAAGCGCGGCCCGCTTAACGCCGCCATGCGCGACATGCGCCGCGCCGCGCGATATAATGAAGCCAAAGCAACAGGAAGCGGGTGAGCGATATGGCCAAATGTTACCTGTGCCCGCGCATGTGCGGCGTGGACCGAAGCGTTGCGCGGGGCTTCTGCGGCATGGGCGAAGCGCCGGTCATCGCCCGCGCGGCGCTGCACCGGTGGGAGGAGCCCTGCATAAGCGGCACACGCGGCTCGGGCACGGTGTTCTTTTCGGGCTGCACGCTGCGCTGCATATTCTGCCAGAACCATGCGATAAGCCGCGAAGGGCTGGGCGTGGAGGTGAGCGAAGGCTATCTGCGCGCGGCCTTTGAGCGGCTCATAGGCGAGGGCGCGCACAACATAAACCTGGTCACGCCCACGCACTTTCTGCCCGCGATACTTCGCGCGCTGGAGCAGCCCCTAAGCGTGCCCGTGGTGATGAACACGGGCGGGTACGAGCGGGTGGAGACGCTGCGCAGGCTCGAAGGGCGCATGGACATATACCTGCCCGACCTCAAGTACGCCGACGACGAGCTGGGACGCCGCCTCAGCGGCGCGCCCGACTACTTCACCCACGCCTCCCGCGCGCTCATCGAGATGGCGCGGCAGGTCGGCGCACCCCGGTACGATGCCGAGGGCATGATGACGCGCGGCATGATAGTGCGCCATCTGGTGCTGCCGGGGCATTTGGGCAACACCTTCCGCGCGCTGCGCTTCATAAAGAGCGAGCTGCCCGCCGGCACCCCGGTGAGCCTCATGGCCCAGTACACGCCCTGCGTCGAAACGCCCTACCGCGCGCTCAACCGCAGACTGAGCCGGCTGGAATACGACACGGTGGTAAACGAGATGATACGCCTGGGGCTGAGCGACGGCTACGTACAGGAGCTGGAGAGCGCCGACGCGGAGTTCATACCGCCGTTTGAAAAGCTGGAGATATGAACCATGCGGGCCGCGCGCCCGCCGGTCATCACTAAGCCGGGAGGAGCAGACGATGCTTACGCTGATATTCAACGGCTCGCCGCGCCGCGAGGGCGACACTGCCAGCCTCATAGCCGCCCTGCGCGGGGAGCTTGCGGGCGAGGTCGAGGAGATAAGCGCCTACCGCGCCCACATATCGCCCTGCGTGGACTGCCGCTACTGCTGGCAGCACGGCCGCTGCGCGCTGCGCGACGACATGCAGCGCGTATATGAGCTGCTCGCAAGGGCGGACAACGTGGTCGTAGCCTCGCCGGTTTACTTTTCCGAGCTGACGGGCCGAATGCTGGATATGGCCAGCCGCCTGCAGGTATACTATGCGGGCAAGCGCTTTGCCGGCATCGCGCCGCCCATCAAGCGGCCCAAGCGCGGCGCGGTGCTGCTGGCGGGCGGCAGCGACGGCGCGCCCGACCGCGCGCTGGCGAGCGCGCGGCTGCTTTTGAGGTGCATGGGCGTGAGCGCGGCCGATGAAGCGCCCTGCGCCGCCAGCCTGAACACCGACTCATTGCCCGCGCGCGAGGACACGGCAGCGCTCAATGCGGCGCGAGAGATAGGCCGAATGCTCTCGCGCGCCCCCAAATAGCCCGGACTTTGCCATACGGACGCGCCCCTTGCGGCGTAACATGAAAGCGGGAGGTGCTTTCGCAAATGAGAACGCTTGCGGCACTTATCGTCGCGCTCATGCTGCTCATGACCGGCTGCGCGGGCGCCGACGCGCCGGTCGCTGCGGAGCAGGGCTTCGAGCTGCACGTGATAGACGTGGGCAAGGCCGACTGCCTGCTGATAAAGAGCGACGGGCTGTACATGCTGGTGGACACGGGCGAGGCGGACGACGAGGACGCGATACGCGCCTATCTGGCCGCGCAGGGCGTGAGCCGCCTGGAGTACCTGGTCGCCACGCATCCGGACAAGGACCACATCGGCGGCATGCCCTGGGTGCTGGCGACCTACGGCGTGGGGCAGGCCTGGATATGCCCCCTGCCCGAGGACAGCAAGCCCTATCTGCGCATGACGGCGGCGCTCTCCGCCGAGGGCACGGAGGTGCTCCGCCCCACGGCCGGTCACGAGGCCGCGCTGGGCGGGGCGCGGATAGAGGTGCTCTCGCCCACCGAGGGGCTGCTCAGCACACAGGACGAAAACGAATGCTCGATAGTGCTGCGCATAAGCTACGGCTCCACCCGCTTTCTGCTGATGGGCGACGCGCAGGCGCAGGCCGAGAGCTGGCTGCTCGCGTCGGGCTGCGAGCTAAGCGCCGACGTGCTCAAGGTCGGCCATCACGGCTCCGGCCAGTCGACCTCGCCCGCGCTGGTAGCGGCCGTCGCGCCCCGGTGGGCGGCGATATCCTGCGGCTATTCCGACGAGGACAGCTACCCCGACAACGACACGCTCGAAACGCTCGCCGCTGCGGATGTCGCCGTGCTGCGCACCGACGCCGACGGCACGATAGTGTTCTCCAGCGACGGCGAGAGCGTGAGCTGCCGCACGCTGGGCACGGACGTGGCCGCGGCGGGCTATGTGCTGGACAGCAAGAAGGGCGTGTTTCACCTGATAACCTGTCCCGGGCTGCCCAAGCCCAAGCGCCGCGTGTTCTGCGCCCGGCGCGAGGACGCGCTCGCGGCGGGCGGCACGCCCTGCGAGGTCTGCCGGCCCTAGCGGCGTGCGTCTGACCACCAACTCAAGAGGAGAGGTATGCGCAAATGAGATTCATGATAGCTTCCGACCTGCACGG
>JBJEUC010000263.1:0-3132 GCA_051883635.1 Candidatus Fimadaptatus sp. | reverse complement strand
CGCGCGCCTGGCTGACCTTCGGCCTGCTGGACGCGGGCTACGCGGGCGAGGAGCGCGCGTTCGACCTGGCGCGGAGCTTTGGCGACTTCTTCAACCGGTGCGACGTTCTGCCCTTTGTCAAGGACATGAACCTGGGCTTCCAGGGCATACTGGCCAACACGCGCCTGTACGACAGCCCCGTGGGCACGGCAGCCGACATAGACGTGGCGCGCCGCTACTACGAGGAGCGCTGGTGGCTTAAGCAGCTCACGCGCGACGACCACCGCGCCATATACGACCACCCCGGCAACCATCCGCACAGCACGCTGCTGACCACGCTGGAGGGGTATCTGGACCTCTACCGCGTGACCGGCGATGCGCTCTACCTCGACGCGGTGCGCCACGCGCTGCCCATGTACGAGAGCAAGTGGCAGCATGTGGGCGGCGGCATCAACATGTGCGAAAACGACCGCTACTGGCCGGGCTGCAACTGGCTCGACCCCAGCCACCACTACAACGAGCTGTGCTCCACCAACTTCTGGGTGCTCATAAACCAGCGCATGCACCGGCTGTTCCCGGACGATACGCACTACGTGGACGAGATGGAGAACTCGCTCTACAACGTGCTGCTGGCCGCCCAGGTGGAGGACAGGGGCTATCACTACCTGAACTTCCTGGAGCGCAGCAAGGACTGGCGCTGGCTGGACCGGGCGACCTGCTGCGCGGCCATGGGCGCGCGCCTTGCGGCGCTGCTGCCGCAGTTTCTGTACACCTACGACGACAGGAGCGTAAACGTGGACATATACGCATCCAGCCGCGCCGAGCTGCCGCTGGGCGCGGGCAGGGTCGTGCTGGAGTGCGAGACCGGCCTGCCCGACGAGGGCCATGTGCGCATAAGAGTGCTGGAAGCCGCCGCGCCCTTCACGCTGCGGCTGCGCCAGCCGCGCTGGGCCAGCGAGGACGGCCGCTCCGGCTACCGCGTGGTGGAAAGCGTCCGCGCCGGGGACGAGTTCACATTCGAGCTGCCCTTCCGCCTGCGCGCCACGCGCTACACGGGCGCGGAGGAGCTGCCCCACGCCGAACGCTGGGCGTTGGAGTACGGCCCCATGCTGATGGCGGCCATGGGCGCGCCCAGCCCGGTGCATGTGCGCTGGGAGCCCGGGCAGCCCGAAATGTGGTTCGAGCCCGCGCCGTTCGGACTCAGGCTGCGCGGCGACGTGCGCCACGAGTACTGGCGCTACATGGACATAAAGGACGAGCCCTTCAGCGTGTATCCGGTCATCGAGCTCTGATAAAAAGGAGGCATTTCTGTTATGAGCGAAACCCGCATGGCGCTGGTAACCGGCGGCAGCCACGGCATAGGCCGCGGAATCGCCATAGTGCTGGCCGAGCACGGCTACGACGTGGCGATAACCTATCATTCCCGCAGGGACGACGCTCTGGCCGTAAAGGAGCGCATAGAGGCGATGGGACGGCGCTGCTTCATGCGCCAGGCCTCGCTTGAGGACCCCGATGTGCCGGTGAGCGTGGTCGAGTGGGCCATAGGCGAGCTGGGCCAGCTGGACCTGATGGTCTGCAACGCCGGGCGCACCATACTCTCCTCCATACTCAACCTGACCAACGCCGATATCGACGTGATATTCAACCTCAACTGCCGCGCCTATCTGCTGTGCGCGGGCGCGGCGGCGCGGCACATGGTAAAGCGCAAGGCCCCGGGCAGCATAGTGTTCATCACCTCGTCGCGCGCCGAGCGCGCCTATCCCGAGGACGCGCTCTACGGCGGCTTCAAGGCCGGCATCAAGCGCGCCTGCGAGTCCATCGCGCTGGACCTGGCGCCCTACGGCATACGCGCAAACTGCGTGGCCCCCGGCGCTACCGAGATAAACGCGGTGGACGAGCCGATACCGGGCGCGCTGGACGGCATCATACCGCTGGGCCGCAAGGGCACCCCGCGCGAGGTCGGCGAGGCCGTGGCCTATCTGGCCAGCGACGCGGCCGGGTACATAACCGGCGTGACGCTCCGGTTGGACGGCGGGCTGATACTGCCCGGCTCCCCCGAATCGATGGCCGCCAGCACCCACTGGCACAACCCCGACTGGACCAAAAAGCAGTACGAAATTCTCATGAAAGAAGAGGAAAACTGAAATGAGCGACATACGCATAACCGGCGTGCGCGCCATTGAGACCGCGCCCAACGGCAGCAACCTCATCGTAGTGCGCATAGACACCAACCAGCCCGGTCTGTACGGTCTGGGCTGCGCCACCTTCACGCAGCGCCACAAGGCCGTGGTAAACGCCATAGAGGAGTACATGCCCCAGCTGCTCATAGGCCGCGACGCGCTGGACGTGGAGGACGCCTTCGCCAGCATGATGCACTCCTCCTACTGGCGCAACGGCCCGGTGCTGAACAACGCCATATCGGGCTGCGACATGGCGCTGTGGGACATACTGGGCAAGGTCGCGGGGCTGCCCGTGTACCGCCTGCTGGGCGGCAAGTGCCGCGGCGCGGTGCCGGTATATCGCCATGCCGACGGGCGCGACTTCGAGGAGCTGGAGGACAACGTGCGCCGCTACCTGGCCGAGGGCTACCAGTACATACGCTGCCAGTGCGGCGGCTACGGCGGCAAGAAGAGCTACCTCAACCGCCCCGCCGAGGCCGTGGACGGCAGCTACTACGACCCGGCCGCCTATGCGCGCACCGTGGATGCCATGTTCGAGCATGTGCGCGCCCACCTGGGCGACGAGGTCGAGCTGCTGCACGACGTGCATGAGCGCCTGACCCCCATAGCGGCGATGGACCTGGCGCGCAGGCTGGAGCAATACCGCCTGTTCTTCCTGGAGGACGCGCTGGCCCCTGAGCAGGGCGCGAGCTTTGGCCAGCTGCGCGCCGCCTCCACCACTCCCCTGGCCATGGGCGAGTTGTTCAACAACCCCATGGAGTGGATGCCGCTCATCGAGAACCGCTGGATAGACTACATCCGCTGCCACATCAGCCAGATAGGCGGCATAACCCCCGCCAAGCGGCTGGCGGCGGTGTGCTCGGCCTTCGATGTGCGCACGGCCTGGCACGGCCCGGGCGACGTGTCCCCGATAGGCCACGCCGCTAACCTGCACCCGGACTACTCGACGCCCAAGTTCGGCATACAGGAGTGG
>JBJEUC010000262.1:0-3173 GCA_051883635.1 Candidatus Fimadaptatus sp. | reverse complement strand
TGGACCTGTGCTTCGTCAGGGTGGAGCTTCAGGACGCAAACGGCGTGGTCGTGCCGAACGCGCCGGTGGAGATAAGCGTGAGCGTATCGGGCAAGGGCACGCTGGCCGGCCTGGGCTCGGGCAACCCGCGCACCACCGAGGACTACGGCACGGGCCGCCGCGTAACGTTCGACGGGCGTGCGCTGGCGGCGATACGCGCCGGACGCGATGCGGGCGAGATAGAGCTGGCCGTGACAGCCCCCGGCCTGCCCGCGGCGATACTGCGCGTGGAGACCCGCTGAGCAAATATCGCGCCGGGCGCGCATATGGGACAAAAACCTGTTTGACCGCCCCGGCAGGGTGGTATATAATTGCTGATGAGCGCGCACATGCGTGCGATCGATATGAGGAGGCGCTTTCAATGGAAAACCGGCTGATATGCAAGTGCAAAAAGGTGACGCTGTTTGACGTGGAGGACGCGCTGCACAAGTGCAAGACCTTCCCCGAGGTGGAAAAGACCTTCGTGGAGGTGCAGAAGATAACCCACTGCTCCACGGGCTGCGGCGGCTGCCACGACAAGATACTGGACGCCATATCCGAGCTGATGATGGACAGGTAAGCCTGATTTCGGAGGAGCAGGGCTGACTCCGGGAAAGGCCTGAGCTGCCGGGACGATCGCGCCGGGAAAGAGGGGGCCTTGGTGAGTTGCGGCTCTGACGGAGCTAATCCGGTTTTGGATAGACGGGGCGCGGAGGGAGATATCCCTCCGCGCTTCTGGCTTTCTGACGAATGGGCTTACGGCGACAGGCGCATTCTGAAGGAATGGGCGCGCCTTTTGCATACGCGCATGGGATAGGCCGGGGGCGCGGCGGTGCTACTGCTCACCCGGAGTGCATTCGGCTTTGGCACGTCAAGGCGCGGAGGGATTTTTCCTTCCGCGCCCTTACCGTTTCAAAATGGACTTTGACAAGCCGACGGCAGGCGGGGCAAGCTCACCTGCCACTTGCGCATGCACAGGCTTTGGCTGAAAGCCCTTGGATTTTCGGGCGCAAAACGTCCCGTGCCCGCCATGCGCGCCGCTGGGTACGATTGGTATTCCGGAGGACGCAAGCATTCACGCGCTTCATATATTTCGGCAGAATCTACGCCAGGAGCGCAACGATCTATTTGGAAGGGGGCCCCGTGGAGAACGGATTGCTCCCAATGCGCCGGTCTGCCGCCTTGACATCATGCCGCGCGAGGGGCTATAATGCCCCTGAACGGGCTCCGACGCCCGGATACAGCCGCAAGCAATGAGCGAGGTGCGAAGCGATGAGCGAGATACGCATAGACCTGGAGCACGTGACCGGGCCGGTCAGGCCGCTGCACGGCATATGCAACGGCCCCATTTCGGGCACTTCCGAGGAGCTGTTTCACTACCTGGGCGAGGCGGGCATACCGTACTCCCGGCTGCACGATACGGGCGGCCGGTACGGCGGGTATGTGTTCGTCGATATTGCCAACATATTCCGTGACTTTGAGGCCGATGCGGATGACCCGGCCGCATATGACTTCCCGTTTACCGACTGGCTGCTGGGCGCGCTGGCGAAGCAGGGCGTTAAGCCGTTCTACCGCCTGGGCGCGACGATAGAGAACTCGTGCGCGCTGAACGCCTATCGCATAATACCCCCGCGCGACGCGCGCAAGTGGGCGGAGATATGCGCGCACATTGTCGCCCACTACAACGAGGGCTGGGCCGAAGGCTTTCGCTACGGCATCGAGTACTGGGAGATATGGAACGAGCCGGACAACACGCCCGACATGATGACCAACCCCATGTGGCGCGGCACGAAGGAGCAATACTTTGAGCTGTACGAGGTCACGGCGCGCCTGCTGAAGGCGCGCTTCCCCGGCATAAAGGTGGGCGGCTATGCCAGCTGCGGCTTCTACGCCATCGGCGACGACGGCCAGCGCCTGTCGCGCGAGGCGAACGTGTCGCCGCGCATGAGCTACTTTCTGGACTTCGCCGAGGAGTTCTTTGCCCATATAACGAGCGCGGAGCATCGCGCGCCCATCGACTTTTTCTCCTGGCACAGCTATGGCGACGCGCCGCACAACGTGCTGTACGCGGCGTATGCGCGCAGGCTGCTTGAGCGCTACGGGCTGGGCGGGGTCGAGAGCATACTGAACGAGTGGAATCCCGGCATCGCCAATCGTGGCCTGCTCAAGGACGCAGCGCTCATCGCCGAGATGCTGTGCGCGATGCACTCGGGCAGCGACGTGAGCATGATGAACTACTACGACGGCCAGGTCGATACCGAGTACGGCGGCCTGTTCGACCCGGTTCACAGGCGTCCGTTCAAGGCGTACTACGCTTTCAAGGCGTTCGACGCGCTTTACCGCCTGGGCAGCGCGGTCGAGGTGTGCGTAAGCGGCGGGCGCACGGCCGCGCTGGCGGCGCGGGGCGGGCAGGAGTGCGCGGTGCTGCTGGTCAACCCCACCGCCCAGGCGCAGAGCTGCCGGCTGGAGGGCCTCGCGGACGGCGACATGCGCCTGAAGCTGATATGCAGCCGCCGCAACCTGACGCCGGCGGGCAGCGTGCATGTAAGCGACGGCTGCGCCGAGATTGCGCTGGGCGCGTACAATGTGGCGCTGCTGAGCGGCAGCGTGTGAAGTGCAGGGGGAGCGGCGTGGGCAAGGGGCGGGCGCGGATGGGGCGAACGCTCGGCTTGGTAGGAGCGGATTTTGTAAACCAGTGAGTGGGGCCTGTTTCTGTTGAGCGGTGAGCTTGCGGAAGTGACCGGTGCCTTGGCTAGGTCATGCGGTCAATGGGCTTTCGCTGCTTCCGCCGTAGGCCCAGCGGGATGCGGCTCTTGTAAACTAACGGGTTTTTCGGCTTCCTGTGCAGGCGCGGGGATTGCGCCCGCTCAGTTCGTCATGCAGGTGCCTTGGCGAGGTCATGCGGTCAATGGGCTTTCGCTGCTTCTGCTTTAGGTCCGGTGGGCTGCGGCTCTTGTAAACTAACGAGCCTTTCGACTACCTGAGCGGGCGCAGTGGGTGTGTCCGCTCAACTTGTCATGCGGGTGTATTGGCGAGACCACACGGGTAAATGGCTTTCGCCGCTTCATCCGCAGGCCAGGCATGATACGGCTCTTGTGAGCTAACGAGCCTTTTGACTTCATGAGCGGGCGCAGTGGGTATGCCCGCTTCACATT
>JBJEUC010000261.1:0-13297 GCA_051883635.1 Candidatus Fimadaptatus sp. | reverse complement strand
GGCTCTCGCCCGCCCGCTCGGCTCTCGCCCGCCCGCTCGGCTCTCGCCCGCCCGCGATGCGACCGCGCCGTCCGCGCGGCCGCATCGCAGGGGCCCGTCACTTCACAAATTCCCTCAGCAGCCTGACCGCGCCCTCCACGTCGGATATCTGCACGGTCTCCACCGGCGTATGCACGTAGCGGCAGGGTATCGATATCACGCCCGCCGGCACGCCGCCGCGCGTGAGCTGCATGGCCGCGCCGTCGGTGCCGCCCGCGGTGAGCACCTCGGGCTGATAGCTCACGCCCGCGCGCTCCGCGGCCTCGCGCATGCGCCTGACCACCTGCGGATTGCATATCAGCGATGAATCCATTATCTTCACCGTGGGGCCCTCGCCCAGCACGACGCTGTGGCGCACGGCCTTGGGCGTATCGCGCGTGGGCGTCACGTCCAGCGCCACGCCGACGTCCGGATCCACGTCGTAGGCCGCCGCCCTGGCGCCGCGCAGGCCCACCTCCTCCTGGGTGGAGAACACGCATACCAGCTCGTTTTCGGTATCCACGTCGCGCAGCAGCTCTATCAGCACCGCGCAGCCCGCGCGGTTATCCATCGCCGGAGAGGCCATGCGCGCGCCCATGTCCACCACGCCGGGCGCGTAGGTGGCGGCGTCGCCGACCTGTACCCTGGCGAGCGCCTCCTCGCGCGTGGACGCGCCTATGTCTATGAACATGCGGGTCATGTCCACGTCGAAGCTGCCGCCCTCGGAGGTCTGCTCGAAGTAGATGACGCCCTCCACGCCGTTTTCAAACACAACGCGCCGCCCCAGCGTGACGTTGCGGGCAATGCCGCCCAGCGGGTGTATGCGCAGGAATCCGTTTTCATCCACGGCCGTCACCACAAAGCCTATCTGGTCCATATGCGCGGCCAGCATTATGCGCTGGCCCTTGCCCCGGCGCGTGACTATCAGGTTGCCCAGCGCGTCGTAGCGTATCTCGTCAGCATAGTCCTTTACCATGTCCTCTATTACCCGGGCCACGCGCGTTTCGTGTCCGGTGGGGCCGAAGGCTTCGCATACGGCCCGCAGCGTATTCTTTATATCCACAGCTTTGCACTCCTTGTCAATACATATTCAAAGTACGTCTCCGCCTCAGGCGCGCGCGATGAAGGCCCTGAGCAGCGCGGATTGCGCCTCCATGTCGCTGAGCGAGGCCACCGAGTTGGGCGAATGTATGTTGCGGCAGGGCACCGACAGCACGCAGGTAGCCACCGCGCCCGCGCGGCTCTGCACCGCGCCCGCGTCGTTGCCGCCCGCCACGCCGCTCTTTATCTGATGCGGTATGCCCTTTTCCTCCGCCAGCGCCAGCATGGTCCTGAACACCTCCACATTGGCAATGGAGGCGCGGTCCATGAACGACACCGCCACGCCCTTGCCCACCTCGCAAACGCGCATGTGCTCGCTCACCTCGCCCAGGTCGTTTGCGGTGGTGCCCTCCAGCACCACGCACACGTCGGGCTGCACGCGCGAAGCCGCCACGCGCGCGCCGCGCAGGCCGACCTCCTCCTGCACCGTGAACACGGCGGTAAAGTCGCAGTCCCAGTCCTCCTTCAGCGCGCTTATCAGCGCCAGGCAGCCCACGCGGTCGTCCAGCGCGCGCGAGCAGATGCAGCCCTCGCCCATGAGGGCCGGCTCACTGTCGAACGTGACGTAGTCGCCCAGCTTGACCAGCTTCTTCGCCTCTTCCGCCGAGGACGCGCCTATGTCTATGCGCAGCTTGTCATGCCCCAGCACGGAGTGGTATTCGCTCTCGGACTGCAGGTGTATGGCCTTGGCGCCTATCACGCCGGGCACGCGCCCCGCGCCCACATGCACGCGCTTGCTCACCAGCACGCGCGGGTCTATGCCGCCCACCGTCTCGTATTCCAGCAGGCCGTCGTCGCGGAAGTGGCTCACCATCAGCCCGACCTCGTCCATATGCGCGCAGGCCATCACGCGCCTTGCGGAGCGGCCGCTGCCCTTCTTGTGCGCGAACAGGTTGCCTATCGTGTCCACATGCGTGTCGTCGCACAGCGGAGCCACCGCCTCCAGCAGGGCCGCGCGCACGTCGCCCTCGTTGCCCGATACGCCGCGCCGCCTGAGCAGCTCCATCAGTAATTGCGTATTCACTGCCATTGTATGTTCCCCCAGTCCGCCAGAGTGTCGCGCAGGAAGCACGCCAGCAGCCGCGCCGTCTCGCGCAGCGTGTCAATGCTCAGCGTCTCGACCGTAGTATGCATGTATTTGAGCGGCAGCTCTATCAGCAGCGTAGGCACGCCGGTGCGCGATATCTGCGTGACCTCCGCGTCGGTCGAGGTCACGCCGCCGACCACGCATTCCTCAACGGCTATGCCGTTTTTGCGAGCGGTCTCCATCATGCGCTCGTGCATCGCGGGATGTATGTTGGGGCCTATGGACATGACCACCTTGTCGAGCGGGAACACCTCCTGCGGCCGGCAGTCCGGCGTGGTGCCGTGGGTCACGTCTATGGCTATGGCCAGGTCGGGCGCGAGCCGGTAGGTCGCGGCCTCGGCGCCGCGCGAGCCGACCTCCTCCTGAGCGGCGGCCACGAAGCACACCTCGCCCTTGAGGTTCACGTCGCGCAGCAGCTCGGCGGTCAGGCACATCGCCGCCACGCAGGCGCGGTCGTCCATGGTCTTGGCGGCCAGGCGTCCGCCCGCCATCTCGGTGAGCGGCCCGTCCAGCGTGACCAGCGTGCCGACCTCGACCAGCTCCTTCACGCGCCCGGCGCTCATGCCCAGGTCTATGTACATGTCCTTCATTTCCAGGTTCTTCTTGCGCTCGGCGGCGGAGAGCAGGTGCGGGGGCTTTGCGCCCACCACGCCCAGCAGGCTCCCGCCCCGGGCATGTACGTGTACGCGGGAGCCGGGCAGTATGCGCGGGTCGACCCCGCCCATGCGGCTGAAGCGCAGCGCGCCGTCCTCCAGCACCTCGGTCACGATAAGGCCTATCTCGTCCAGGTGCGCCGTCACCATTATGCGCGGCGAGCCCGCGCCCAGATACGCGGTGGCATTGGCCATCGCGTCTATCTCGGTGCGCGCACCCAGCGCCTCCATCTCGCGGCAGAATATGCGCGCCACATCGTGCTCATATCCCGGCAGTCCCGGCGCAGCCGTAAGCTCGCCTATGAACTCTTTAAGCTCCAATTCCATCCCTCCCAAAGCAGGTTGAATCCATTCCATTATATCATGCCTGTCCGCTCTTGAACAGGGGCCGCGCGGCGCATCCGTGGGGAGCGGGCCGCATGGCGGGCGGATGCGCCTGCGCGCGCAAGGCGTTCGGCGGCAGGCTCTGCCCTGCCGACTCCGCGCCGCCGCGTGCGTCAATGTCACGGCACCTCACGCCGTCACTGGCTTCACAGAAGTCACTTGCGCGCAAGGCGTTCAGCGGGCAGGCGCTCCTTCGCCGACTCCGCGCCGCCGTGTGCGTCAATGTCATGGCCCCGCGCCGTCACTCACTGGCCTTGCGGAAATCATTCGCGCCAAGGCGTTCGGCGGCAGGCTCTCATTCGCCGACTCCGCGCCGCCGTGTGCGTCAATGCCACGGCACCGCGCCGTCACCGGCTTCACGGAAGTCACGCGCGCGCAAGCGGCGTGAGTATCACCGTCTTTATCTCAAACGGAGCGAACTCCAGCGCTATGCCGTCGTCGTCGAGGGCGAGCGGCGCGGTCACGCGCTCCATCAGGTCGCACACGCTGGCCGTCGCCGCCTCAAAGCCCGTGCGCAGGCGCGCCGCGCAGGCCGCGCCCCGGCATTCGTACATGCGCAGCACCACGTCGCCGCCGTCCTCGCTCAGCTTGACGGTGTCCAGCACCACGCCCGGCGCGTCCAGCCAGCACAGCGGCCCGAAGGTAATGCCCGGGCGCACCCGGGGCGGCTGATGGAACTGGTACGCCTGCCGCGTAACGTCCGCCATGTCCCCGCCGTGCGGGTAGAGCGCGTAGCGCAGCTCATACCGGCCCTGGCCGCGCGCGCCCGACGGCGTGCGCAGGAGCATGACGCTCAGCACGCCGTCCTGGCAGCAGCAGCCGTAGCCGCCGTCCAGCATGAGCGCCGCGCCGCGCCCGGGCCGACTGAGCGTGGCCCATCTGAGCGCGGCGGCCCCGCCCTCGGGCCGCTCCGCGTAGCCGAACTGGGTGTCGCACAGGAAGCGGCCGCCGTTCAGGCCCAGCGGGAATTCGGCGCGCAGCATGCGGCCCTCCTCCTGCCAGTCTATCTCGGTGATGAAGTCCACCCGGGCCGAGCCGGCCGTTATCTCCACGGTCTGCGTGAGCGCAGAGCGACCGAAGCGGCAGCGCGACCGGCGTCTGAGCACCGCGCCCGCGCGCTCCACCGTCACGCTCTCCTGCGCAAACGCGCCCACGCGCTGCCTGAGCGCGTATTCGCCCATGCGCAGCTCGTCCCCGTCGTCGGCATAGACACTGAGCTGGTTGCCCGCGCCGCGCAGCACCTCCCAGCCCTGGCGCTTGTCCAGCACGCCGGCCAGCCGCCCGCGCTCGTCAAAGCTCAGCCGCAGGCGGTCGTTCTCCATAACGGTCTCGTCGGCGCGCTGCTCGGGCAGGCGCGCGCTGCGCGCACCCACCGTCGAGGAGGCGCTCATGGGCGGCAGCGACAGGCGCAGCGCCTCGCCCTCGGTCAGCTCCTCGCCGCCCTCCAGCCAGGTCTCCACCGTCCAGGCGTGCGGGTTGAGCACCACATCCAGCCCCTCGCCGCTCCAGCGCGCGCCCGTAAGCGCGCCGACCTCCTCCTCCAGCGCCGCGCATTCGCGCCTGAGCCCTTCATACCCATCCTCCGGCGCGCAGCCGGGCCTGAGCGCCCGGTACTGGCACAGCAGCGCGCGCCGCCACACGGCGTTCATCTCGGCGTGCGGGTAGTCGGCCCCGCGCAGGTACATGGCCGTAAGTATTATCTCGCTCACGCGCATAAGGCCCTCCATGCGCCGGTTGAGCCGCCTTATGTCCGCCCGCAGCGAGAGCGCGCCCTCGTTCATGCCGCGCCCCGGCTTGCCCGCCCATACGGGGAGCTCCACCCGGCTGCGGCGCAGCCGGTCGAAGAAGTCGGCTGCGCGCTCGCGGCGCACCGGGGGCATGCCCATCAGGTCGCTCTCGCGCTCCAGGCGCTCCATATGCCGCGCGCCGGGCCCGCCCGCGCCGCCGTAGAGCATCAGCGCGCCCTCGGAGCGGCCTATCTCGCTGAACCCGCGCGCCGCCGCCAGCGCGCTGTGCGGCAGCGCCTCGCCGTCGGTCGCAGGCGGCACATGGGTCATTATGCGCGTGCCGTCCAGCCCCTGCCACCAGAAGCTGGAGTAGGGCGCTTCCCGGCAGGCGCTCATGCAGTAGAGCATGCCGCTCCGGCTCATCAGCTGGGGCAGCTGCGCGCACAGGGCGTTCCCCTCCGGCAGCCACATCAGCGCCGCGTCCTGGCCGAACTCGCGCGCGCAGAAGCGCTTGCCCATGAGCAGCTGCCTGACCAGCCATTCTCCCCCGGCCATGCTCTGCTCCGCGTCGGACCACATGCTCCCGGCCAGCTCCCAGCGGCCCTGGCCTATGCGCTCGCGCACCCGGGCGTACACCCCGGGTGCGGTATCCCTGACCCACTCGTAGGCCTGCGCCTGCCCGGCCGCAAACACGTATCCGTCGCAGCGCTCCATCTCGCCCAGCGCGCGGGCAAACGCGGCCACGCAGGCCCGCGCCGCGTCCGGGCGCGCGAGGTCGATGCTGGCGCAGCCCACGGCCGTGAGCGTAAAGCCCACGTCGCCGCCGCGCCGCGCGAGCTCGGGCCGGAGCGCGTAATCCGCGCCCAGCGCGCGCTCGTCCGTGAGGTCGGTAAGCACATTGAGCGCGCACTCCAGCGCCCGCGCCGTCACTCCGCGCCGCGCCGCGCCCACGTCGGGCTGCCCGGCCAGGTCGAGCAGCACCTCCATGTCGTAGTACAGCTTGCGCATGTTGGGCCGGACGGCGCATATCCCGCACGCGCCCACCCGCACGCCTCCGCGGCATTCGACCCACAGCTCCGCGCTCTCGCCGCCGTGAGCCTCCCCGGTCAGCGGCGCGAGTATCACCCCGTCCTCCGGCCCGCATACGGGCGCGCCGCTCCCGTCCACGAGCAGCGCGTCGCCCGCAAGCTCCAGCCGCGCCACCACGGGCCAGCCTGCTGCGCCCTCGGGCACGGTTCCGGTAAAGTGCAGCCACGCGCAACCCTCCGCCGCCGCGCCCTGCTCGCGCCGGCCCTGCTCGCGCTCCTCAAAGCTGAGCGGCTCGTCGCTCAGGTACGCCGCACATTCCAGCTCGGCCAGCGGCACGTATATGCTTTCCCCTATCTGAGCCATGCGCTGCCTGGCATACGCAAGCGCTCTGTCCATCTCCTTCACAGGCACACCTCCCCGCGCCGTGAGCGGCGCATACCGGTCTTGTTTCGTGCGCGGGGGAACATCCCCGCCCCGGCAGTCGGCGCGCATAGGGCACGCCCTGCCCTCCTCGCTTCTACTTTACAACAAAGCTATGGCGATTTCTGGGCGCATATGGAAACAGGGCGGGAGATTTCTGCGCGCGCGGGCCGCCGCCACAAAATAGTACCTCCGCCGAACTTGACTCGCCCCCGAAAGCGTGTTACACTGTGCTTGATTCTGAATCGCGGAGGCGCTTGCTATGTCAGTGAGATGCGACAGGCTTTACGTTGTGGTGCCGTGCTACAACGAGGAGGAAGTACTGCCCGAGACCACGCGCCGGCTGGGCGAAAAGCTGCGCGCGCTGATATCCGGCGGCCGCATTGCCCCCGACAGCCGCGTAATGCTGGTGGACGACGGCTCGCGCGACCGCACCTGGGAGCTGATTGAGCAGGCCGGGCGGGACGACGCCCTGTTCTGCGGCGTAAAGCTCAGCCGCAACCGCGGGCATCAGAACGCGCTGCTGGCCGGGCTGATGACGGCCCGCGAGCGCGCCGACATGGTCATATCGATGGATGCCGACCTGCAGGACGACATAGAGGCGGTCGACCGCTTCCTGGACGAGTACTACGCGGGGCACGACATAGTCTACGGCGTTCGCTCCTCGCGCGCCACCGACACCGCCTTCAAGCGCATAACCGGCGAGGGCTTCTACCGGGTGATGGCCCTGCTGGGCGTGGAGATAGTGAACAACCACGCCGAATACCGGCTCATGAGCCGCCGCGCCCTGGATGCGCTGAGCCAGTACGGCGAGCGCAACCTGTTCCTGCGCGGCATAGTGCCGCTTATGGGCTATCCCTCCGCCATAGTGACCTACGAGCGCGCCGAGCGCTTTGCGGGCAAGACCAAGTATCCGCTGCGCAAGATGCTGGCCTTTGCCATCGAGGGCATAACCTCCTTCAGCGTAAAGCCCCTGCGGCTGATAGCCTGGCTGGGCGCGCTGATAATGGCGATAAGCGCCGCGGCGATGCTGATATGGGCGTGCTGCGGCGGCGGAAGCGCGCTCATCGCCTGTTCTATATGGCTGATGGGCGGCATACAGTTGCTGTGTACCGGCGTATTGGGCGAATACATAGGCAAGATATACTCCGAGGTGAAGCGCCGCCCACTCTACTTTATAGAGAAGTATTCCGGCAGCGACCACAGTTGTTAATACTTGGCGATATTTAGGCCATTTTTTGCCACATACCCGTGACACCCGCGCGCGGCCATGATATAATATAGTTCATGCGGCCAATGGCGGCCGCGATACTATGCTTAAGAAGCTGGGAGGGAGCGCCATGACGGACTCCTATGCGCTGCTGGGCGTGGCGCCGGACGCCGGTGCGGACGAGATAAAGGCCGCCTACCGGGCCAGGGCCCGCCAATGGCATCCCGACAGGTTCCCCGAGGGTCCGGAGCGGGTCCGGGCCGAGGAACGCATGATAAAGCTGAACCGGGCCTATGAGGAGGCGCTGGGCCGCTGCCCCGCCGCGCCCCGCATAGCCAACGACTCCGAGCAGGACGAGGCGCTCAGCGACGTGCGCTCACTGATGGCGCTGGGCCGCCTGGATCACGCGCGCCGGGCGCTGCTGCGCGTGGAGGGCCGCGGCGCGGAGTGGAACTACCTGTTCGGCGCGATACTCATGCGCATGGGCGATTACGAGAAAGCCGCCGTCTATTTCGGCGTATCGACGCGCATGCGCCCCGACTGCGCCCAGTACCGGGCCGCGCTGCGCAGCGCCGAGGCCCTGCGCGACCGGGGCCGCCGTCCCGCCTGGCAGCACGGCGTCGCCCAGCTGATGAACGCGCTGCGCCGGAACCGCTCCGCCGCGCGCACCTACGCCGCCAACAAGTGACGGCGCATTATATGGCACATTCATTCGCCGCCTGCTTAAGGGCGGCGCTGTTTGTTTCACGGTCAACGCAAAGAGCGCCGGAGGAACGCAGCTGTTCCTCCGGCGCTTTCGCATTGTCCGGTGCGTGCGGCGAATGCCGAGGGCAGCTGCCAACGGCGGCTACGCACATTCCCCCGCCGCCTGCTTAAGGGCGGCGCGTTCAGTTTCACGGTCAACGCAACGAGCGCCGGAGGAACTCAGCTGTTCCTCCGGCGCTTTCGCATTGTCCGGTGCGTGCGGCGAATGCTCACTGCATCGCGTGCCTTACTTCTTCCTGTAGCCGCACTTCGGGCAGACGCCGTTTTCATTCAGCGCTATGCCGCACAGGGGGCAGCGGGCCTTCGTGCCCTCGGGCGTGTACTCCTGAGAGGCCGCGTTCACGCCGCTGGTGAAGGTCAGCTTGGCAATGTTCAGCTTGTCCTTCAGTAGCTCGTAGACTATCTTTATCATGCCCTCCACGGTCATGGTCTCCTTGGTCACCACCAGGCGGCAGTCGGGATAGGCGGTGGCCAGCTCGGTGTCAAACGCGGGGCCCTTCATCTTGTTGGTGGGCGCGCCGTCCTTTATGCCCTGCTCCTCGTAGACCTTGAGTATCGCGGGCAGCAGCGGATCGTCCCGGCGCAGTATGAGCGCGTGGTCGAAGTTCTTCAGCACCTCCCACGCCGTCTTCTGTATCTCATTGCAGGGAAAGACCATGTTCACGCCCGGCTCGACGGTGTCCTCCACCTCTATGGTCAAAACGCCGGTATGGCCGTGCAGGTACTGGGCCTCACCCTTGAAGCCGTAAAAGCGGTGCGCATACTGCAGATCCAGCTTGGTAATGCTCCTCATGATAATCCTCCTCACACTTCTTTATTAAAAGCGTTGGTTTTCGCGCTTTTTCGCATCACTCGTCGGTCGGCTCCTGCCGCTTGCAGTCCGGGCAGACGCCGTGAAAGATTATGTCATAGCCGGTGAAGTCGAAGCCATGGGCGTCCCGTATCCTGCCCTCCAGGCCTGTCACGAAGTCCATGTCCACGTCGAACACGCGCCCGCAGACGCTGCACCTGACGTGGCAGTGGTCGCCGCTCATGTGGTCGAAGCGGTCGGGGCTGCCCGGTATCTCCACCCGGCGTATCTCGCCCATATCGGACAGCAGCTTGAGATTCCTGTACACGGTCGGCTTGCTGATGTTGGGATGCCTCCTGACTATGTCCTCGTATATCTCGTCGGCGGTGGCATGGCATTGCAACCTCCTCACCGCCTCCAGCACCAGGGAGCGCTGTATCGTATTGCGTCGTGCCATGGCCCTCACCCTATCGATATCAGTTTCTTATTGATATTGTATATCATTAGCACGCGATTGTCAAGTCCGATTTTGCGCCTGTCGGGCGATTATGCATCCGCAGCCGCCTGCGCCCGGGCGCATGGGGCGCGCTTCCGCCCCGCAAAAAACTTTTTCCCGCCGCAATCGGGCCGCAAAGGCATCCAATTCGCCCCCGGGCGCGTCAAATATACATCCGCCATAATATGGAAAGCGGCCGCGCGTCCGCAGCAGGCGCGCCGCGCGGCTTGACGAGGAGGAATGGACGATGGACAAGGGAATATCATCCGCGCGCATGAGCCGCCGCATCGGGTGCGCGCTCGTTGCGCTGTGCATGCTTACGCCCCTGTTTGCCCTGCCGGCGCAGGCTGCGGCCGAGGGCATGATAGGCAGCGTGAGCGGTTCCGTGACTGAGGTCAAGCAATTCATGGCCAACGGCACCGGCACGCACGTGGTGACCGCATCGGCGCTCAACGTGCGCACCGGTCCGGGCACCTCCTATTCGGTATGCGGCCGGCTCTACCGGGGCGACCGGGTAAACGTGGTATCGCTCAGCGGCAGCTACTGCCGCATACAGGCCGCAAGCGGCGAATACGGCTACGTGGCGCGCCAGTACCTCGACGCGGCCGCCGCCGTCGCCACGCCCACCCCGGCGGCCCCCACCCCCACCGCGCCCGCCGCCACTGCGCCCGCCGGGCGGCAGGTATATCGCGTGACCGCCTCTGCGCTCAACGTGCGCACCGGCCCGGGCACCTCCTATTCCGTGCTGACCCAGGTGCATTCCGGCGACATGGTCTACCGCATCGCCGAGGTGAACGCCTCCTGGATGCAGATACAGCTGGCCGACGGGCGCTACTGCTACGCCATGTCGCGGTATCTGACCTATTCGCACACCGCGGGCGTCGCCCCCACCGCCACCGCCGCGCCCACCGCCACCACTGTACCCGCGCCCACATCGGGCGCGACCTCCACGCCCTCCGCCGACGGGCTGGGGCCGGGCGATATCTACATGACCACCGGCAACCTCAACCTGCGCAGCGGCCCCGGCACCTCGTATTCCAGCAAGAAGGTGCTGTACAAGGGCACTTACGTGACGCTGATGAGCAAGTATTCCGATACTTGGTACTTCGTGCGCACGCGCGAGGGCATCTACGGCTACGTCAACTGCACCTATCTGCGCTATACCTCCACGATAGCCGCCACCCCCACGCCCTCGCCCACCGCCCAGATAGTCGACACCACCGAGCAGTTGTATTCCTATGAGCAGATGAAAGCGGACATAGCCGCCCTGTACGAGCGCTATCCCACCATGGTCACGCGGCGCATAGCGATAGGCAACACCATGTGGAGCGAGCAGATACCCGCCGTCTGCATAGGCAACGCCAACGCCAGCAAGGCCCTGCTGATAGACGGCGGCATACACGGGCGCGAGTACATGTCAACGCTTCTGATAATGCGGCAGATGGAGTACCTGCTGGAAAACCAGAGCGTCACCTACAACGGCCGCACGATAGGCTCCATGCTCAACGAATGCTGCATATGGTTCGTGCCGATGATAAACCCCGACGGCGTGCGCATCTCGCAGACGGGCCTGAGCGGCCTCAACGCCACGCAGAAGAACAACCTCATCGCCATGAACGGCGGCAGCACCTACTTCGAGCGCTGGAAGGCCAACGGCTACGGCGTGGACCTCAACCGCAACTTCGAGGCGGGCTGGGTGTACCAGGGCAAGCCCTCGGCCGAGCAGTATTCGGGCTCCTATGCCAACTCCGAATCCGAAACGCAGGCCATGGTGAACTTTGTAAAGAGCCATCCCAACATAAAGGCCAGCATAAACTACCACACAACCGGCAACTTCATCTACTGGCACTACGGCCAGACCGGCGCCGCCAAGACCCGCGACAAGCAGATAGCCGACCAGCTCTCCTCGATAACGGGCTACTACCTGCGCGCGGAGAACTACTCCGGCAAGGGCGGCGGCTTCATGGACTGGATGATATCCTCGTGCAAGCTGCCCTCGTTCACGATAGAGCTGGGGCCGGGCTCGGTAAACGCGCCGCAGGCCATAAGCTACTTTAACGGCATCTGGAGCTCCAACCGCAACGTGCCGGCCTTCATGCTGTACTATGTGATAAACAACCTGTGACGTCGGCGCGCCCGGCCTGAGCGTTAAACATGCGTGAATGCGATTGACAAGCGCCGGGCGCCGGGATATAATGAACCCAATACTCAAAGCGACGACGGAAGAAAGTAGCCCCGGCAGCGGTCAGCCAAGAGAGCTCCCGGCAGGTGTAAGGGAGCGGGACGGCCCGGGCGAATACATTCCCGAGCACATGCGCCGAAGGCCCCTCCGGGGCTGCGTAGGCCGTGCGGGTGCGCCCGATACAGCGCCTGTGAGGCCGATGCGCGCCCCGTGCGCAAGTCGGCAAATAGGAAGTGGTACCGCGACACGTCGCCTTCCCCAGGGGAAGGCGGCGTTTTTTGCATCCGCGCGCAGGACAAAGAAAGGAGTCAACCTCAATGCAATTCAACGAAGCGATGTTTGCCGACCAGATAAGGAACCTCAACGGCAGCGCCATACGCGAGATATTCCATCTGCTCAAGGTGCCGGGCATGATATCCTTTGCGGGCGGCAACCCCGCCTCCTCGGCGCTGGAGCCCGATACGGTCTCCGACATAGTGGTCGACGCGCTCAAGGCGGACGGCGTGAACATACTGCAATACGGCGCGACAGAGGGCTACGCGCCCTACCGCGAATCGGTGGCCGAGTTCGTAAAGGGCTGCGGCATAACTACGCCCGTGGATTCCATACTGCCCGTGACCGGCTCGCAGCAGGGCATGGACCTGCTGTGCAAGGCGCTCATCAACCCCGGCGACGTGATACTGGCCGAGGACCCCACCTTCCTGGGCGTTCTGCAGACCATGCGCATGTACCGCGCCGACATCCGCCCCATCGCCACCGACGAGTACGGCGCCATACCGGCCTCGGTGGAGGAGCAGATAAAGGCGTTCAAGCCCAAGCTGATGTACATCATCCCCACCTTCCAGAACCCCACCGGCAAGACCATGCCGCTGGAGCGCCGGCGCGAGCTGGCCGCACTGGCCAGCAAGTACGGCGTGGTGCTGGCCGAGGACGACCCCTACCGCGACCTGCGCTACGCGGGCGAGTCTTTGCCGGCCATCAAGTCCTTCGACGAGGACGGCTGGGTGGCCTACCTGGGCAGCTTCTCCAAGCTCATATCGCCCGGCCTGCGCGTGGGCTACATGGCGGGTGACGCAGCCATCATCCGCAAGTGCACCATGGGCAAGCAGTCCGCCGACGTCCACACTGCCAACCTCAACCAGGCCATCGTGGACAAGTTCCTGCGCAAGGGGCTGCTGCCGGAGCACATCCGCACCATCTGCGCCAGCTACCGCGAGCAGATGAACGCCATGATGCGGGAGCTGGACACCTTCCCAGCGGGAACCCGATATACCAGGCCCGAGGGTGGCCTGTTCATCTGGGTCGAGCTGCCCGAGGGCATCGACGCGCTGCCGCTGCTGCAGAAGGCCGTGGCGCGCCATGTGGCCTATGTGCCCGGCACCCACTTCTTCGCCGGCGGCGGGCACGCCAACACCTTCCGGCTCAACTTCTCCAA
>JBJEUC010000260.1:0-3198 GCA_051883635.1 Candidatus Fimadaptatus sp. | reverse complement strand
GGTGCTTACCAGCACTGCGGAGGTGGCCATCACGTCGGATATCGAATCCATGGAGGCGGCCTCGAGCACGGGCGCGCCTATGTGCACGCCGACCTTCCTGTAGAACAGGTACAGGAACAGCTTGAGCAGTATGGACGCGACCAGTACGCCCGCGCTCAGCCAGGAGAACACGGCCGGGTCGGGCGCGATTATCTTTTCGATGGACGAGCGAATCAGCTCGTAGCCCAGCAGCAGTATCAGTATCGCCACCACCATGCTGGCCAGGTACTCGTACCGCGCGTGGCCGAAGGGATGGCTCTTGTCGGCCGGGCGCGTAGACAGCCGGAAGCTGACGAGCGATATCACCGACGAACCCGCGTCGGAGAGGTTGTTGAAGGCGTCCGCCTGCAGCGCTATCGAGGCGCTCAGCACGCCAGCAGTGAACTTGCCCGCGAAGAGCACGATGTTTATCAGTATGCCGATGAGACTGGCGATGTTGCCGCCCCGCTCGCGCGTCTTGGGGTCGCCGGGAGTGTCCCAGCCCTTGATTATTCTCCTGCAAAAAGCCGTTAACATGTTATCACCCTCGCATGTGCATGATTAGGCGCCGGTTCAGCCTGAGCCGTTTCAGGCTTTCCCGCCATTATAGCATATTCGCCATGCCGTTTTCCAGCACATTTCGTGAAAAATTCAAAACAATATGTTAGACGGGTCGTCAAAGAAGCCCCGGAAAAGCTCGGGAGGGCTGCAGCCCTTTCGAGCTTCGATCGTGTCCGGCGGCGTGTACGCCGGACACGCAGCAATTTCTTCGGAGGGGAGCTTGCCCCCGGAGAAGAAATTGCTTCCTTGCAGTTTCCGCGCCCGGAAATCCGAAGGATTTCAGCAGAAACTGTGTAGGGGTGGCAGCGGCGGGGGAGCTTGCTCCCCCGTCCGCCAGCTTGTCAAAATTTTTTGACAAGCTGCAATATATATTAGAGTTGCCTAACCAAGTCAGCCTTACGGAAATTAACAGCGATATTTGCGCATGGGCCGAAACATAATATGACCGTTCCGGAGCGAAGAAAGTCAGGAGCAGCAAAAAACCCGCAGAACGCGGCAGGCTGGAGGTGAAAGTGATGAGCGTAAGGAGCAGCAAGGTCAACATACCCGAGGCCAGGGACGCGCTGTCCAACATGAAGTTTGAAATAGCGCGCGAGCTGGGCGTGGATCTCAAGCAGGGCTATAACGGCGATCTGACCGCGCGCGACAACGGCTACGTAGGCGGCTACATGGTCAAGAAGATGATAGAGGACTATGAGCGCCAGGCGTCCGGCAACGCGCAGTGACCAAGCGACGATATTTGATGGAGGTAGCATAAAATGCAGAACCAGAATCAGAACCAGAACTCGTCTTCCAGCCGCATCAACGTGCCCGGCGCGCGCCAGGCGCTCAACAACATGAAGCAGGAGATAGCCAGCGAGCTGGGCGTGAACCTCAAGCAGGGCTACAACGGCGACCTGACCAGCCGCGAGGCAGGCTCCATCGGCGGCGGCATGGTCAAAAAGATGATAGAGCAGCAGGAGCGCCAGATGAGCGGCCAGCAGAACATGGGCCGCTGAGGCGCAAGCTGACTGACAGCCCCATCGCGGCGCGCGTGCATACGGCATGCGCGCCGCTCTTTGCGCGCCCGGCCCTCTGCACATTGCACAAAAAGTGCCTTGACAAATGCCCGCGGCGGGCGTATAATGCTGGTAATCTTCCGGAAAGACCGGGCAGTAGGCGGAATAGGGCCTGTTCAGAGAGCGTGCGTCGGCGGCTGAAAGCGCGCGCGGGGCCTTGTCCATATGCCGAACACCAGCCCGCGACCGGGGGCGCGTGAGCGCGTTAAGGCTCATTTGAGTGGTGCTTCACAAAGAGGGTGGAACCGCGGGCTGTTTGCTCGTCCCTCGGCGTTGCGGCGCTTTTTTTATTTACCGGCACTTGCGCCGGAGCATCGCCTGGCGCGCCCAACATGGTTATAGGGAGGATAATGGTATGAAACTCAAGGTACTGGGTCAGGAGCGCGAATTTGCCGATGGCATGAACGCGCTGGACATAGTGAGCGAGCTCGATGGCGAGCTCAAAAAGCAGGCGCTGGCCGCGCGGCTGAACGGCAAGCTCATAAGCCTGGTCGAGCCGATACAGCCCGCCGCCGATGCCGAGCTTGAAATACTCACCTTCGCCGACGACGAGGGCAGGAAGGTGCTGCGCCATACCGCGTCGCACGTGCTGGCGCAGGCGGTAAAGCACATTATCCCCGGCGCGAAGCTGGCCATCGGCCCGGCGATAGACAACGGCTTTTACTACGACTTCGACGTGGACGAGCCCTTTACGCCCGAGCTCCTTTCCAGGCTGGAAAAGGAAATGAACCACATCATCAAGCAGAACATCAGGCTTGAGCGCTTTGAGCTGCCCCGCGAGGAGGCCATAAGGCTCTGCGAGGAAAAGGGCGAGCCCTACAAGGTGGAGCTGATCCGCGACCTGCCCGAGGACGCGGTCATATCCTTCTACAAGCAGGGCGACTTCACAGACCTGTGCGCCGGCCCGCACCTGCCCTCCACGGGCAAGGTCAAGGCCGTAAAGCTCACCCAGGTGGCCGGCGCGTACTGGCGCGGCAACGAAAAGAACAAGATGCTGCAGCGCATCTACGGCACGGCCTTCCCCTCCAAGGAGGAGCTGAACGCCTACCTCGCCGCCGTTGAGGAGGCCCGCAAGCGCGACCACAACAAGCTGGGCCGCGAGCTTGAGTACTTCACGACGGTCGACGCCATCGGCCAGGGCCTGCCGATAATCCTGCCCAAGGGCGCGCGCGTGATACAGCTGTTGCAGCGCTGGGTCGAGGACGTGGAGCAGAAGCACGGGTACCTTTTGACCAAGACGCCCTACATGGCCAAGCGCGAGCTCTACAAGATATCGGGCCACTGGGACCACTACCTGGACGGCATGTTCGTGCTGGGCGACCCCAACGACTACACCAAGGAGTGCTTCGCGCTGCGCCCCATGACCTGCCCCTTCCAGTATCAGGTGTACCTCAACCGCATGCGCAGCTATCGCGACCTGCCCATGCGCCTGGGCGAGACCTCCACGCTGTTCCGCAATGAGGACTCCGGCGAGATGCACGGCCTCATCCGCGTGCGCCAGTTCACCATCTCCGAGGGCCATCTGGTGCTGCGCCCCGACCAGCTGGAGGAGGAGTTCAAG
>JBJEUC010000259.1:0-3214 GCA_051883635.1 Candidatus Fimadaptatus sp. | reverse complement strand
CGTGGTAATCGGCGGCATGATAATGGCCTTTGTGGTGGACGCGCGCGCGGCGCTGATATTCGTGGTGGCGATACCGGCGCTGGCCGTGGCGGTGTTCGGCATAATGCTGTGGACCATGCCCATGTACAGGCGCGTGCAGGCGCGCCTGGACGGGGTCACGCGGCTCACGCGCGAGAATCTGCAGGGCGTGCGCGTGGTGCGCGCCTTCAACATGGAGGGCGCGGAGCGGAGCCGCTTTGAGGAGGCCGACCGGCTGCTCTGGGCGCTGCAGGTGCGCGTGGGCCGCATATCGGCGCTGATGAACCCGCTCACCTACGCGATAGTGAACGTGGCGATTATCGCGATACTGAACACCGGCGCGGTGCGCATAAACGAGGGCGCGATGCTGGCCGGCGACGTCATCGCGCTGGTGAGCTACATGACGCAGATACTGGTGGAGCTGGTGAAGCTGGCCAATCTCATCATACAGGTGACAAAGGCGCTGGCCTGCGCGGGCCGCGTGAAGGCCGTGCTGGATACGCAGCCCCGGATGCGCTTTCCGGAGCAGCCGGCGCAGCTGGACGAGGCGGCGGACGCCGTGCGCTTTGAGCATGTATCGCTGCGCTACGCGGGCGCGGGCGCGGACAGCCTGAGCGACATATCGTTTGCGGCCCGGCCCGGCCAGACCATTGGCGTGATAGGCGGCACCGGCAGCGGCAAGAGCAGCCTGGTGAACCTGATACCGCGCTTTTACGACGCGACGGGGGGCGAGGTGCGCCTGTTCGGCCAGCCCATAACGAGCCTTGCGCGCGAGCAGGTGCGCGGCAGCGTGGGCATAGTGATGCAGAAGGCGCAGCTGTTCGAGGGCACGATACGCTCCAACCTGCTCTGGGGCAACGCCGGGGCGGGCGATGAGGAGCTTTGGAGCGCGCTTGAGACAGCGCAGGCCGCCGAGTTCGTGCGCTCCCGGCCGCAGGGGCTGGACGAGGCGGTGGAGCAGGGCGGCCGCAACCTCTCCGGCGGCCAGCGCCAGCGCCTGACTATAGCGCGCGCGCTGGTCAGGCATCCGCGCATACTGATACTGGACGACAGCGCCAGCGCGCTGGACTACGCCACCGACGCGGCGCTGCGCCGGGCGATAAGGGCGCTGCCCGGCGACATGACCACGTTCATAGTGAGCCAGCGCACCTCCAGCATGATGCACGCCGACCTGATACTGGTGCTGGACGACGGCGCGCTGGTGGGCGCGGGCACGCACGCGGAGCTGCTGCGCGGCTGCGAGGTCTACCGCGAGATATATGAGAGCCAGTTCGGGAAGGAAGGTGAGCGATAATGGCGGCGCGTACTGGAAAGCTGAACGCGGACGCGCGCAGCTCGGCGCTCAGGGGCACGCTCCTGCGCATAAGGCCGTACCGCGCGTATGTCGCGCTGTGTCTGCTGGTTGCGGCCGCCTCGGTCGCGGCGCAGCTGTACATACCGATACTCACCGGCGACGCGATAGACGAGATGGTGGGCGCGGGCTGCGTGAACTTCGCGGGCGTGGCGCGCATAGTCGTGAACATCGCGCTGTCGATAGGCGTGGCGGCGCTTGCGCAGTGGCTGATGAGCGAATGCGGCAACCGCGTCACCTACGGCGTGGCGCGCGATCTGCGGGACGAGGCCATGGCCAAGCTGCAGCGCCTGCCGCTGAGCTACCTGGACGCGCACGCATCGGGCGACCTGGTAAGCAGGGTGATAGCGGACGTGGACACCTTCACCGACGGGCTGCTGATGGGCTTCAGTCAGCTGTTCACGGGCGTGATGACGATAGTGGGCACGCTGGGCTTCATGCTGTACGTGGACGCGCGCATTGCGCTGGTCGTGATATGCGTAACGCCGCTGAGCCTGGTGGCGGCGGCCTTCGTGGCGCGGCGCACGTACCGCTACTTCCGCCAGCAGAGCCTGGAGCGCGGCGCGCAGACCGCGCTGGTCAACGAGCTGATAGAGGGCCAGCGCGTGGTAAAGGCCTTTGGCCACGAGCAGGAGAGCCTGCGCGACTTTGACGAGATAAACGAGCGCCTCTGCGCGGTCAGCATGAAGGCGATATTCTTCAGCTCCATAACCAACCCGGTCACGCGCTTTGTGAACAACCTGGTGTACGCCGGAGTGGGTCTGGCGGGCGCGCTGATGGCGATAGCGGGCGGCATCACGGTGGGCCAGCTGAGCGTGTTCCTCAGCTACGCCAACCAGTACACCAAGCCCTTCAACGAGATATCGGGCGTAGTCACCGAGCTGCAGAACGCCCTGGCCTGCGCCGCGCGCGTGTTCGAGTTTCTTGGCGAGCGGGAGGAGACGCCCGAGCCCGAGGGCGCGGTGGCGCTTGAGAGCGACGGCCGCGTAGAGCTTAAGGACGTGTCGTTCAGCTATTCGCCCGAGCGGCGGCTGATAGAGGGCCTTGACCTTACGGTGGCGCCGGGCGAGCGCGTGGCGATAGTCGGCCCCACCGGCTGCGGCAAGACCACGCTGATAAACCTTTTGATGCGCTTTTACGACGTGAACTCGGGCAGCATAGCGGTCGCGGGCCGCGACATACGCACGGTCACGCGCGATTCGCTCCGGCGCTCGTACGGCATGGTCCTGCAGGACACCTGGCTGCGCGCCGGCACGATACGCGCGAACATCGCCTACGGCCGCCCGGACGCCTCTTATGAGGAGGTCGAGGCCGTCGCCCGCGCCGCCCATGCGCACAGCTTCATACGCAGGTTGCCGCAGGGTTACGACACCGTGATAGGCGAGGGCGGCGAGGGTCTCAGCCAGGGCCAGCGCCAGCTGCTGTGCATAGCGCGCGTGATGCTGTGTCTGCCGCCCATGCTGATACTGGACGAGGCCACCAGCTCCATCGACACGCGCACCGAGATAAAGATACAGCAGGCCTTCCTGAGCATGATGCAGGGCCGCACGAGCTTCATAGTAGCGCACCGGCTATCGACCATACGCGAGGCCAATGTGATACTGGTTATGCGCGATGGGCGCATCGTGGAGCAGGGCACGCATGAGGAGCTGCTCAGGCGCGGGGGGTTCTATACGGTGCTTTACAACAGTCAGTTTGAGGGAGTGGAGTAGGGGGCAATGCGGTCTGTCATTGCTTTTGGCGATGGCGGGCCGCATTGGTTTGCGTTCTTCAGTTGCATTGCGGCTTTCGCGGCGCGTTCTTGCGCCGCTTATGGCTGCGGCAGCAGCCGCGTGGCAGCCTCCG
>JBJEUC010000258.1:0-3229 GCA_051883635.1 Candidatus Fimadaptatus sp. | reverse complement strand
CGAAACTTTGTCAATAGTCTGGCGCCCCGGATGCAATGACATCCGGGGCGCTGTTTTGTATGAGTTGGCGGGGATATATTGACTTGCGGCGGCCCTGCCGTATAATATGAATCGAAGGCCAGCCATGAATACACGTCCGGGGATGATGCCATTGAACACGCTGCTCCCGCGCCGGATGAGCGCCTGCATCCGGCCCCGCGCCGGCAACGCCGCAGGGCCGCGCCGTGCGCCAAGGTGAACATGCCCGCGCCGAAAGCGCGTGGCCGGGGCTTGTCTGCGCCTGCGTTTGTGCGCATGCACTTCGGCGGCCGGTGCGATGACGCGTTGCTGCTCACCGGGGCGCGGGGCCGAAGTTTATGCGCCTGAGCTGCCAGCCTCCCGGCAAACGCCGCAGCCGAAATCAGCGCCGACATGTTCCCCTCTCCCGGGGCATTGAGGTACAGGCAACCGTTCCCTGCCGGGCGCTAATGCAAAAGGCACAGATGCCTGCGCCGGACATATGGCTGATGCCGCGCGAGCCGGGCATCCTGACCGTCCCCCCGCGCTCTTCACGCGCGGGGGTTTTAGCAAACCGCATATAAGGATGTCATCGCATATAAAGCGCAATTTCACCATCGTTCTGATACTGTCCCTGCTGTGCGCGCTGCTTGCGCCCGCAGCGCTGGCCGACGGCGCGCCCGCCGGGCCGGTCGACGCGGCGCTTGCGACGTTTAACGGGCTGTACGGCGAACTGGAGGGCTACGAGACCCGCGTGACCCACGCCTATCTCCTTGAGGTGAGCGACCGCAGCGCGCTGAGCGAGCACTGCGCGCTCGCGTTCGCCGATTGCGACGCGGCGGTGTACATAACCGCCGAGCAATACGTGGCGGGCCTTCCGCTGCCCTCGCTGATAGGCGCCTGCTACACGGTGAGCGCGGACGGCACGGCAGCGCTGAGCCCCAAGCTGCTCACGTTCAGCTGGCCCGATTGGCAGAGCGTGCTTGCGGGCATAACCATCACCGAAGCCGAGCTGCCCGCCGCAGCCGAATAGCCGCGGCGGCAGCCCGCAAGTGATGCGCGACGCGTGCCGAAGCGGCCGAACGCCCTGAACGGACAGCGCCTGCGGCGAGCTTGCCGCAGGCGCTCGTATTATTCGGATTACTTTTGACGAGCTGTAAGCCGAATGAGCAATCGCTCCGCCGGACACAACTGAATCCCCGGGCCTTGCCCCTCTCAGGCTCTCAACGGGCTTCCCTGAAGCGTTGAGCGCCTGCGGCGATATTGCCACAGGCGCTCGTTTCATTGTCCGTCCATTATCATGCGCGGCCTGTGCGTCTCGCGCAGGAAGCGGGCCAGCTCGCTGCTCGAGCGCACCCAGTCGGGTGCCAGTATGCCGCCGCGCGCCACGTCCTGCGGCTGATGCGCATCCGAGCCGGAGAGCATGCGCAGGCCGTGCTCCTCGGCAAAGCGCCGTGCCTGGTCGTTGTGGCTGTCGTGGCGGGGGTTGCCGTTGTACACCTCCACGCCGCTGAGCGCGGCGGGCGCGGCGGGCCTGAGCCCGGGCCGGAAGGGATGCGCCTGATACATCAGCCCGCCCATGCCCTCCGTAAGCGCGAGGCATTCCTCGGGCGTATCCGGCAGCGCGCGGGCCAGCTCAAAGTACTTCTGCTCATCCAGCCCCAGCAACAGGTAGTCCTCATGGCCGGAGGTGAAGCGTATCTCCGCGCCCAGCAGCACGTCAATATCGCCCTTCGCCGCCTCCACTGCCGCCAGATAGCCCCTGAGCTGCTGCTCGACTATCTCATAGGGCTTGAGCTGCTGCGGCTTTATCTTTTCCAGTATCAGGTGGTCGGTTATGACTATCGCGTCATAGCCCGCGCGCCGGTAGGCGTCCACCATCTCGGCCGCCGTCATTTTGCCGCATGTGCTGACCTCGCTGGTATGCACATGTGTGTCGATCTTTTTCATATATAAGCGCTCCTTGCAGACCCGTGCGCGCCCATGCGCTCGGCGCGTCACATCCGCTAATTGTAATTTTTCGGTTAATGCTGCTTTGTTCCTCGTCAGCGCGCGGGAAAAGCGCGATAGCGATGCACTATGTTCAGATCCTCCTCCATATCCAGCCCATGCGAACCGCAACCGCCGTCTATCTCGTGGCAACCGTGATCCATCGCAAAGCCCATCAGCGTGTCGTGCGCGCCCCAGTTGTCGCGCACCAGCGCCGCGAACGTGGCAAACGCCTGCGCGTTCGCATGGAGCGCGGCCAGCGACAGGGGGCTCTCGGGGCCGTTTTTGTGCATGGTGGAGTCGTAGTTTCCATTATATATGGCTATGAAGTCGTATTCGTCCTTCAGTATCAGCTCAGCAGCCCTGGCGTTTATCTCCTCCACCGTGTCATAGGCGAAGTAGTCCATGCTGCGCTCGCGGAAGATATGGCACATGCTGCACTGGGTGTCGCCGATTATGACGGCGCGCTTGCCGGCGCGTATGAGCGCGTCGAATAGCGTGTCAATCTTCAGCACCGGCTTTTCGTAGCGGCGTATGCCGTGCGCTTCGGGCTGCGCACCGGTGTACATGGTGGCGAAGCATACCGGCGTCACCGAGGGCATTACCGTGCGCAGCGGCAGCTCCAGCTCGGTCCAGCGCCTTACCTCGGGCATGAAGGGCTCGTATTTCTCATATACCCACTGCGCGATGGCGTCCGGGTTGTACATCACCACGCGGTCGGCCTTCCGGCCCGCAAATGCCGCGTCCACATAATCGCACAGGGCCTGCGCGGGCTCCGCCGCCGCGGCAGGCGGCTCAATGCCCATCGCATACGCCAGCGCGGCGCACAGATTATCCAGGCTTTGCTCGTTATATCTGTCCATTCGCACGCACTCCCATCCCGTTTTGTCGGCAATATCCCGCTACATTATACTATACCGCCCGCGGGTTTTCAATCAAAACAGGGGCATATGTCCCTCCCTCTGTCCCGCCAAAACAAAAAAACCGTCCGCGAAGTCACGGACGAATGAAAAAAAGAAACCGGCGACGACCTATCCTCCCGGGCCGTTGCCAGCCAAGTACTTTCGGCGCTATGAGGCTTAACTTCTGTGTTCGGTATGGGAACAGGTGGGACCCTCATGCCATTGTCACCGGAAAACGTATTTACTTTTGAAAAAGGAGCCTTTCAGCATCGCCTCAAGGCTCCCAATAGAATCCGGCGATGATCTATCCTCCCGGGCCGTTGCCAGCCAAGTACTTTCGA
>JBJEUC010000257.1:0-13540 GCA_051883635.1 Candidatus Fimadaptatus sp. | reverse complement strand
CGCACCAGTCCCTGCTCCGCGCAGCATGAACGCAGTATGTGCTGACAGCGGCGGGCATTCATGGTATAATCGGTGTGGGCCCGGCGCGGGGCGGAGGCTGCCGCGCGGCACGGGCATCGCGCCGGCCGAGAGCCGCGCAGGGAGGGACTGCATATGAGGCTTGCGCTTATCTCCGACATACACGGCAACGCGGACGCGCTGCGGGCCGTGCTGGCCGACGCGCGCAGTCAGGGCGCGGACGGCTGCGTTTTCCTGGGCGATTACATATTCGACATGCCATTTTCGGGCGAGGTGGTGGCGCTGCTGCGCGCGCTGCCCGACGCCGTGTTCATACGCGGCAACAAGGAGCATTACCTGGACGACCTCATCGGTCAGGATCAGTCGCTCTGGACGGACGAGCAGCTGGGCGTGATATACCAGACCTACCGCGAGCTGTCCGCGGACGACGTCGCCTGGCTGCGCGCGCTGCCCGATGAGCGCACGCTTGAGCTGCCCTCGGGCCGCAGACTGTACTGCACGCATGCGCTCAGATCTCTCGCGCATGAGGGCCGCACCCGCTTCAGCAGCAGCAACGTGTTCGGCGCGGAGTACGCCCGATGCCGCTTCTCGCACGCCGAATACCTGCGCGGGCTGCAGGAGTTCTACGCGGGCGAGCTGGCCGAGGTGTGCGCCGCTGTGGACGCCGACGCGATAGCCTATGGCCATAACCACATGCAGGGCTATGGGCGGTGCGCCGGGCGGCTGGTGGTGGACGCGGGCTCGGCCGGAATGCCGCTGGACTGCGACGACCGCGCGGCCTACACACTGCTGGAGGACGGTGACGAGTTGCGCGTGACCGAGCGCCGCGTGGCCTACGACGTGGAGGCGGCCATCGCAAGGGCACGCGATACGTCCATCTGCCGCGCCGGAGCAGTGTGGTCGGAGCTGTCCTTCCGCCACCTGCGCACCGGGCGGGACCATGTGGGGCGCATGTTCGAGATAAAGCGCTCCCTGGAGCGCGCCGCGCCCGAGGGCACCGACCGCAACGCGCTGCTGCACGCGGCCTATGAGCAGCTCGTGCGCGAGATAGAGAGCGGCAGCTGGAGGTGAGCGGCGCGGCGTTCGGGCGCTGAGGCGGTAGGGCGCATGACGGCGGCGGGTGCGGATGCTTATGCGATGCAGGGTCGCGCTTATGCGCGCGGACGGTCGATGCGTTTGAGAGCGGGCGCGCCTGTCTGCGCTGCCAGCTCCGCGCGGATGGGAATCAGGACGTCACCACGCACGGGCCGGCTCCTCCCGCCCTGCGCGGGATTTCACAGGATAGCGGCGGCGCGCAGAGGGCAGGAATGTATGGCAACATACTTGCTTACACAAATTTAACTTGCATTTCCGCGCATATCGTATAAAATAAAGTCAGACAAAGTCAAAATCAGCTATGGTTAGAAGGCGATGAAATGGCACAGATAAGCGACAGCATTGAGCAGTTCATAAAGGACATGATGGACGCCGACAACGAGATAGAGCTGAAGCGCAACGAGCTGGCGCAGCACTTTGGCTGCGTGCCCTCGCAGATAAACTATGTGCTCAGCACGCGGTTTTCGGTGCAGCATGGCTATGTGATACAGTCCAAGCGTGGCGGCGGCGGCTACATACGCATAGTGCGCGTGCGCATGGACGACAAGGGCGACTTGCTCAGCGAAATGATGGACACAATAGGGCAGGAGATATCGCAGGACGGCGCGCAGGCGCTAATATCGCGGCTGAGCGATCTCAAGCTCATAAGCGCGCGCGAAGCGGCGCTCATGAACGCGGCGGTGCAGGATTCGGCGCTGGGCCTGCCCGTGCGGGCCAAGGATATGCTCAGGGCCGGGGTGCTGCGCAATATGATAGAGCAGGTGTTCATGCTCAATCAGTGAGGGCGCGGAATGTGGCTGCGCGGGCACGCCGCGATTAAATATGTGAAACGGCGGTTTGCCGGAGCCCGCGCGTGGTAAAATAGGTTCGGGAGGTTCAAAAATGGCGTTTTTTGCAAGTTTTACGGAGCGCGTGCAGCGCGCGCTCAAGATAGCCCAGGCGGAGGCCAGCTCGGCGGGCCGCGGCTATGTGGGCACCGAGCATCTGCTGCTGGGCATAATGCACGACCCGGGCGCTGCGGGCGTGATACTGGACGAGTTCACGATAGACGAGGTGCGCAGCGCGATATTCACGCTCATAGGCCGGGGCGAGGAGAAGCCTGCGCCCGCCGGCAAGATGGCCTTCACGCCCCGCACCAAGCAGGTGATGGAGATGAGCGCGCGCGAGGCGATGGAGCTCAAGGTCAACTACGTGGGCACGGAGCACATACTGCTGGCGATAATGCGCGAGCCCGAGTGCGTGGCGGCGCATGTGCTGGCCGGGCTGGGCGTGGATCTGGGCAAGGCGCGCGAGAAGCTGCTGGCCTCGCTGCGCGAGCGCGAGCAGTCCCGCCCGGTCGAGACGCCCAAGCTCAACCAGTACGGCGTCGACCTGACCGAAAAGGCCCGCCGGGGCGAGCTGGACCCGGTGGTGGGCCGACAGGACGAGATAGAGCGCATAGTGCAGATACTCTCGCGCCGCACCAAGAACAACCCAGTGCTGATAGGCGAGCCGGGCGTGGGCAAGAGCGCGATAGTGGACGCGCTGGCGCAGCGCATAGCCTCGGGCAGCATTCCCGACATACTCGCGGGCAAGCGCGTGTTCTCGCTGGACATATCGGCCATGCTGGCCGGCGCCAAGTACCGCGGCGAGTTCGAGGAGCGGCTCAAGGCCGTGATGAACGAACTCAAGGGCAGCGCAAACGTGATACTGTTCATAGACGAGCTGCATCAGATAGTGGGCGCGGGCGCCTCCGAGGGCGCGATAGACGCGGCCAACATACTCAAGCCCATGCTCGCGCGCGGGGAGCTGCAGTGCGTGGGCGCGACCACGCTTACCGAGTACCGCAAGCACATCGAGAAGGACTCCGCGCTGGCGCGCCGCTTTCAGCCGGTCATGGTCGGCGAGCCCACGCAGGCCGAGTCGCTGGAGATGCTCTTCGGCCTGCGCGACAGGTACGAGGCCCATCACAAGGTGCGCATAACCGACGAAGCGCTGCAGGCGGCGGTGAACCTGTCCGCGCGCTACATAAACGACCGCTTCCTGCCCGACAAGGCGATAGACCTCATCGACGAGGCGGCCTCGCGCGTGCGCATACGCTCCTATACCCCGCCGCTCGACCTCAAGGAGCAGCAGTCGGCCCTGGATAAGCTGAACGCCGAAAAGGCCGAGGCCATAAACAACCAGGACTTCGAAAAGGCTGCCGCCATGCGCGACGAGGAAAAGCGCCTGCAGTCGCAGATGGATATGCTGCGCAAGGAGTGGGAGCAGCACAAGCAGGACCATCAGGAGGTAGTGGACGCCGAGGAGGTGGCCGGGATAGTGGCCGCCTGGACGGGCATACCGGTAACGCGCCTCACCGAGAGCGAGAGCGCGCGCCTGCTTGGCCTTGAGAAGGTGCTGCACGAGCGCGTGATAGGACAGGACGAGGCCATATCGGCCACGGCGCGGGCGGTGCGCCGCGCGCGCGCGGGCCTCAAGGACCCCAAGCGCCCGGTGGGCTCGTTCATATTCATGGGCCCCACGGGCGTGGGCAAGACCGAGCTGTGCAAGGCGCTGGCCGAGGCCATGTTCGGCGACGAGAAGGCGCTGATACGCATGGACATGAGCGAATACATGGAAAAGCACACCGTGTCGCGCATGATAGGCTCGCCGCCCGGCTACGTGGGCTACGAGGAGGGCGGCCAGCTGACCGAGAAGGTGCGCCGCAAGCCCTATTCGGTGGTGCTGTTCGACGAGATAGAGAAGGCGCACCCCGATGTGCTCAACCTGCTCTTGCAGATAATGGAGGACGGCCGCCTGACCGACGGCCAGGGCCGCACCGTCAACTTCCAGAACACCGTGATAATCATGACCTCCAACGTGGGCGCGGCGGCGTTCGGGCGGCAGCGCACCATGGGCTTTGGCCAGCGCGGCGACGAGCGCGAGCGGTCGCTGGTGCGGGACGAGGTGATGAAGGCGCTCAAGGAGGCCGTGCGCCCCGAGTTCCTCAACCGCGTGGACGACATAATCGTGTTCAGCGAGCTCACGCGCGAGGATATCGACAGCATTGCCGAGCTGATGATAAGCCAGGTGAGCGCGCGGCTGGCCGAGCGCGGCATAGACCTTGCGATGTCCCACGACGCCATACACTACCTGGCCGAGACCGGCTACGACCGCCAGTACGGCGCGCGGCCGCTGCGCCGCACGATACAGCGCATAGTCGAGGACGCGCTGAGCGAGAGCATACTGGCGGGCGACATCCGGCTGGGCGACAGGGTGCAGGGCACCATGGAGGACGGCAAGCTGAAGTTCGAGCGCTGCCCGGAAGAGGCGGTAATGGTTTAAGCGTAAATGGAGGACCGAATGGCAAGGGACAGCATAGAAGGATTTCTCAGCGATATGGCGGCCCGGTACGTGCCCGGACGGCGCAAGGGCGAGGACGTGTTTGAGCTGTACGCGACGGATACGGGGCGCACCTATCGCGTGCGCGTGAGCCCGCAGCGCTGCGAGCTGAACGTGCCCGAGGGCGGCAGCTGCGCCGCGCGCATAGAGACCACGTCCGATACGTTCATGCAGGTGGTGGAGGGCAGGCTGAACCCGATAAGCGCGCTCATGCGCGGCAAGGTGCGGGTGAAGGGCAACATAGCGCTGATAAAGGACCTGTCGAAGTACTTTGACATAGGCACTTAGCCGCAAAACGGCCCCGAAATGCGACAGAGCGGCTCAAAAGCCGACACATATTCGCCCAGGCAGATGTACATAATGTGCTCATACATGCGGGAGGTGAGCATATGAAGGTACATCTGCTTTTTGTATTGGCGCTGGCGCTGATGGGCCTTACGGGCACGGCGGGGGCGCAGGGCGCTGCGGGGGATATGTATGTCGAGGAGACGCGGGTGAACACCATAGAGAACCTGTTCACATACGCAAATGCGCCCGACGCGGAGGACAAGCTCGCGGGCGCGGCGGGCGACGCCGTGCCCACGGAGCATCCCCTTAACGCGGCCTACCGCGCGGAGCTTTGCGGGTACATACGCGCGGAGCAGCACGAGGCCGTGAGCGGCGGGCTGCGCTTCCGTGCGCTGCGCTCGCTGGCGGTCAACTCGCTGTGCGTGCTGGAGTGGTCGGTGGAGAACGTATCGGACGAGCCGCTGCGGCTGGAGGCGGGCCATATGGAGGTAAACGGCGGCTGCGGCGACGTACGGCGGGCGGTCAGCAGCGGGCGCGTGCTCCAGCCCGGCGAGAGGGTGCTGTGCGTGGCGGCGGACTCCCGGTTTGACCGGCAGGGCGAGGAACTCGATGTGCGGGTGGAGTACGATGTGTACCGGGCCGCCGGGGAGCCGGGCGAGGCGGTATTCGAGCTGAGCGTGCGGCGCGACCAGGTCGACGCGCTGTCGGCGCTCGCCGGGGGCGAGGTCGTGGAGCGCGAATGGCGGGGCAGCACCCTGCGCGTGACGGAGGCCTGGCAGTCGATAGCGGGAGGCTCGTACACCGTGCTGCGCATATTCGACACCGAGGAGCAGGCACGCGCCAACAGCCCCTTTACCGAGAACTGGTGGGACGTGCGGCCCTACTGCACGCCCGACGGGGACGGCAGGCACTGGATAGCGATAGGCAGCGGCGCGGGCGACGACGAGCCCTTCCGGCTGGAGGACGGGCGCTGGGCATACAGCATCACGCATACGGCCAGCATTCTCAACTGGCTCCCGGAGGGAAGGATATACCTTGTGCCCATGACGGAGGAGGGCGGCGACTGGCAAAGCGCCATAGAGCTCGAGCTGCAATACGCCCTGCCGCAGCCGCTGGCAACGGAGGTTCCGGAGGTATAGCGCCAGGCGGCGTCTTGCCCTTGTGGGGTGCGCAGACTGCCCGGACGAAAAGGAGCGCCGCAGCACATGCTGCGGCGCGCATCGGGACAGCGGCGGCCTGCGGGCACGCCCGGAAGCGGGCCCGCGCAGGGGCGGCAGCTCCGAGAGCCTGCCCCGTCCACCGGCAAATGAAGGCGCGCCGCAATACATGCTGCGGCGCTCCGGTAGTGGGGGGTGGATAGCGTTTATTCGGCGTCGGCAACCTCGGCGATGGAGGGCACGAACGGCGCCTGGGCGTTGAACTCGCCACGGGTGGAGTTGTAGGTCATGGTGTTGGTGTTGGCTATCATGTACCAGGTCAGCTCGTCGTACATGGTGTCAGCGTCGGCCAGCGCCTTGTCCTGCTTCTCGATGTAGTAGTTGGTCACGTACTCGGCGGCGGCAGCGGGGTCGGTCTCGTACAGGGCAGCGGCCTCGGCCATGACGGAGGGCCACTCGGCGACTATGGAGGACTCAACGCTCTTCCAGTAGTCGCGCACGCCGGTGCCGTAGTACTCGCGGTCCTGCTCGGCCAGGGCGCACAGGCGCTTGAAGTGGGTGTGCGCATAGTCGAGGTTGTAGCCGTAGCTGCTGGAGTCGAAGCCCTCGGGAGTGTAGGAGTACATATCGGACACGGCGGTCACGATGTTGTTGAAGGGCAGGTAGACCGAATGCTCGGCGTTGGCCATGGTGGTCCAGGAGGTCGCGCTCATGGCGGCGGGAGCGGTGGGATCTATCTCGATGACGGTGCAGTTCAGCTGGCGCTCGATGCCTATCACGCGGATGTCAGGACGGCCGGTGTCCTCGGGGTTCCACTCGGTGCCCTCAAAGCGGGAGCGGGTCAGCTCGAATATGTCCTCAACGGAGACCTTCTCGTCGGGCTGATAGAACAGGTCGTAGCGGGTGTACATATTGTAGTCGCCCGCGGTGGAGGGAGCCAGCAGCACATGGCCGTACCAGGTGCGGCGGTTCGCGCCGGCGTTCAGGTTGCGCTCGCCCACGTAGGAGGCGAATACGTCGAAGTTGCCGTTCTCGTCGTAGACGGCCTGACCGTTGTCCTCAGCCAGCTTGAAGAAGTCGGCGGAGTGGACCATGGTCTCGCCCTCTACATAGCCCTCCAGGCTGCCCAGCATGCACTCGTTGCCGAATACGGCCACGCAGTCATCGGGCATCTTGACGGCTATCCACTGATGGCCGGTGATGCTCTCCAGGTACCAGGCCTCGTTCTGGTCGGCTATCATGAAGGTGTTGGGCTCGGAGGAGCCGTACTCTTCCATTATCTTGCCGTAGTTCTCCAGCGCCTCGCGGGCGGTGGCGGAGGTGGCGGCGATGTAGCCGCTTATCCAGGTCTCGGACGCGCCGTTCTCGGTGTAGGGGTCGGCGGCCTTCATGGTGGCGGAGGCATAGGTGGTAACGGAGCCGGTCATGGTCACGCCGCACTCGTTGGCCACCGCGTTGTCCCACAGGCCCTCAATGAAGGGGGTGGAGGTGTACTGATAGGTGGTGTCGGGCAGCGGGACCTCTACCGCGCCGTTTACGGTCACGGTGCGGCCGGGCTCGTCGCTGTGGGGATATACTACCTGCTTGCTCTGGGCGGTGTTCCACGCGTCGACGGTATGACCGATCATGTAGGTGCCGTTCACACTGGCGTCCTTGCCAACGTAGTAGCCGGTGCACGCGAACGCGCTGGAGCAGGTCAGAACCATGGCGACCATAAGCGCCAGGCATACGACCTTCTTAATGCTGCGGTTCATGGGGTATCTCCTCCTGTTACACTTATTCTGCGGCAAAGAGTGCATGAGCCCCGAGACGGCCTCCCGGACGCGCGCGGGGCGAATGACTCATCCAACAGGTATTCTGATTATATACTTCAATTTTATTGATATCAAGCCCGGCGCAGATGATTTACGCAAAGATATATATAGCCTGCGAATACATCGAAGCGCAACACGAATCTGCCAAATATGCGGAATGCAATATGTGCATAAAATACATATATTGCACTGGAATGTATCGATACAGGTAAATGTGCCCAGGAGAACCTGCGCGTGGATGGCCAAAGCGCGCAAAAGAGGATAGGAGGAACGTGAATGAGAAGGAGCATAATGGCGGTACTGCTGGTGCTGGCTATGACCTGTGCCTGCGCGGGAGCGGAGCCCGAAGCCGTGGTCGGCCCGCTGGCGGCTTCGTCGCTGGAGGAACTGTTTTCGTACCGCGAATGCCTTAACCCGGAGATAGCGCAGCAGCCGGGCTTTGACAAGGACGACCTTGAATACGAGACCCCGGCGGCCAGCGCCGCGTACTGCGCGCGGCTGATGGCGCATGTTGAGACCTTGGAGAGCGTACAGGAGCAGGGCGAGCTGCGGATGACGGCAAGGCGCGCGCTGGCGGTGAACAGCCTGTGTGCGCTGGAATGGACTATCGAGAACATAGGGGACGAGCCGCTCCTGCTGGACTACGGCATGATGGAGACCAACGGCGAGGTAGGCGCGGTCAGCGCGTTTGGCGGCGGCAACATGGTGCTGCTGCCGGGCGAATACGTGGAGTGCGCGGCGGCGAACATGACGCCGGGGCTGAGCGGCGCGGAATGTGAGATCAGGCTGCACTACGCAACATATCGCCTGCCCGCCGGGAAAGTGCCAAAAGACCGGAGCGCGGAGCTGTATCCGGACGAGGCGGATATCGGGCCGGTGGGCGAGTACGAGTTTGCGCTCACCGTCCCGCGCAGCGCGGAGCGCGTGATGTCGGCGCTCGCCCAGGGCGAGACGCGTGACTATGAGTGGCAGGGCAGCACGCTGCGCCTGACCGAGGCGCGGCAGTCCATATCGGACGGCAGCTACACCGTGCTGCGCATATTCGACACCCGCGAGGAGGCACTGGCCCATGACCCCGGCAGCGACGACTGGTGGGACGTGCAGTTCTATACCGAACTGACGGATGAGGGCAGCGCGTGGGTAAAGGTGGGCGGCGGCAGCATGGACGACGAGCCGTTTGAGCTGGAGGACGGGCGCTGGGCGTACTCGATAACGCACACGGCGGAGTTGCTCAACTGGCTGCCGGAGGGGCGCGTGTACATGGTGCCATGGCTGCCAGGCGAGGACGGCATGGCCGTGCCCCAATGGGATAGCGCGGTGGAGCTGGCGATGACGCACGAGCCGGAGGAACCGGCCGGGGCGCGCTGAGCGGAGGGCGAGTACCGCGCAAGAGCAAAACGGCGTCCCGCACGTATCACTGTGCAGGACGCCGTTTTGCTGCCGAAAAGCCTCGGGCGAGCGGGAGGGCCCAGGCGGTATGTGCGCCGGAAACGCAGTCGTTCATCCGGAAGTGATAATGTCCTTCTGATAGGGCGATGCTTACTCCCCAACCACCTGCAAATGGAGGAGCGCCGCAGCATATGCTGCGGCGCTCCAGTCTGCTTCACACCAAGGGAGAACCCGGGAGGCGTGCATCACTCAAAACCATCATCAGGCGATCTCCCCCGCCCAAACATGTCAGCACGTACCCGCTCAGTTGAAGTCGTCGGGCTTCAGCTCGTATGTGCGGCCGGCCGATATCTTGAGGTACTTTACGTGGTCGCCGTACACCACGCGCACGGGCCGGGCCAGGTCGCGGTCGGCGTATATGCGCGCGAGCTTGAGCGCGCCGCCCGCGAAGTCTATGTCCACGGTCAGCCCGCCGGGCGCGCGCAGGCCGTACATGTGGCCGTCCTTCCACGCGGAGGGCAGCGCCGGCAGCAGCAGGAGGTTGCCGCGATAGCCCTGGCAGAACATCTCGGCGATGCCGGCGCAGGTGCCAAAGTTGCCGTCTATCTGGAACGGCGGATGCGCGTCGAACATGTTGGCGTAGGTGCCGCCGCCCGACATGTAGTTGAAGCCGTGGTCGTCGACCAGGCGCAGCTGGCGGCGCAGGAGCTTGAAGGCGTGGTCGCCGTCCAGCAGGCGCGCCCAGTGGTTTATCTTCCAGCCCAGCGACCAGCCGGTGCCGTCGTCGCCGCGCAGGTTGAGCGAGGTGCGGCAGGCGTCGGCCAGCGCGGCCTGGTCGGCTATGGGCGAGCGGTACTCCTCCGGGCAGTCGGCGGCGGACGCCTTGCCCGCTTCGGGGGTTATCAGGCGGGCCGGATGCAGCGCGTACAGGTGCGAGGTGTGGCGATGGGTGGGCTCGGCCTCCTCGTACTCGGAGTCCCACTCGAGCAGCTGGCCGCGGGAGCCGATGTCGAACTGCTTGAGATGGGGCAGGGCCTCGCGCACGCGGCGGGTAATGTCGGTCTCGACATGCGCCTCGGCGCTCAGGCGCAGCAGGTTCTCGAAGGTCTCGTAAACTATGGCGCAGGTCATGGCGGCGGAGCGGGCCACCGAGCCGCGCTCGCCCTCGTATATGAAGGAGTTCTCGGGCGAGGTCATGGGGGTGATTATCAGCTCGCCCTCGCCGTTGTCGCGCAGCACGTTCAGGTAGAACTCGGCGCAGTCGCTCAGCGCGGGCAGCACGCGGTCGTGCAGGAAGGTGGGGTCGGGCGAGTAGTCGTAGTGGTCGACCAGATGGCGGCACAGCCAGCCGAACGACATCGGCCAGAAGGCGTAGCCCGCCGTGCCCCGGCCGCTGTCGCCTACGGGGTTGCTCAGCGCCCATATGTCCACGTTGTGATGGGACACCGCGCCGCTCACGCCGTAGTGCTTGCGGGCGGTCTCGCGGCCGGTCACGCGCAGGGCGTCCACCAGGTCGAACAGCGGCTCGTGCATGTCGCCCATGGCGCATATCTCGGCGGGCCAGTAGTTCATCTCGGTGTTGATGTTCACGGTGAAGTTGCTGGACCAGGGCGCGCGCAGGTGATGGTTCCATATGCCCTGCAGGTTGGCGGCGATGGTGCCGGGGCGGGAGGAGGAGCACATCAGGTAGCGGCCGTAGTGGAATATCTGCTCGTAGAGTATCGCGTCGTCCTGGGTGTCCAGGAAGCGGCGCAGGCGCTCGTCGGTGGGTATGTCGTCGTACTCGCCGTTCAGCTCAAAGCGCACGCGGTCGAACAGCGGCACAAAGTCGCTCAGATGGCGCTCGAGCAGCCGGTCGAACGCAAAGCCGCGCATCGCGTCCAGGTCGCAGGCCACGGCGGCCTTTTCGTCGCGGCCCTGGGTCTCGGGCGACTTGTCGGCGCCGTTGAAGCTGGTGCGCGCGGAGATGACTATCAGCGCGCTGTCGGCGCCCTCGACGACTATGCGGCCGTCCTCGCTGCGCACGGAGCCGCCCTCGGCGCTCACGGCCGCCGCCGTGCGGCAGCGCATGCCCATCTCCTCGGGCACGTCGGAGTAGATGACGGGATTGGGGGAATTGACGTAGTTGGGGTCGACGTGCGAGGGCGCGCGCAGGTCGCATATGAGCGTCTGGCCCTCTATGCGGGTCTGGGCGCGCAGCTGCGACTCAAAGCGCAGGCTGAAGCCCACGCGCGCGGGCGCGTCGCTCTCTATGCGCATCACCATCACCTGGTCGGGATGGGAGACGAAGGCGGTGCGGGTGAAGTGAGCGCCGTCCTGGTCGTATTCGCATATGCTCAGGCCCGAGCGCATGTCGATGAGGCGGGTGTAGCCGCTCACCGCGCCCGTGCCGGCATGGTCCAGATATATGTCGCCCAGCGGCAGGTAGCTTTCGGTGAAGCCGCCCTCCATGTGGTCCTCTATCAGCTGCTGGGCCTCATGGAACCTGCCCTCCAGCGCCAGCTGCTGCGCCCTGGCGTAATAGCTGTGGGCATCGGGGTTGTTCTTGTCGGTGGGATGGCCCGACCAGAGCGTGTCCTCGTTGAGGGCGATGCGCTCGGATTCTACGCCGCTGAACATCATCGCGCCTATGCGGCCGTTGCCTATGGGCAGCGCGTCGGTCCACTTTTCGGCACTTTGACGGTACCACAGCACATTACGCTTGTCGTATTGATAATTCATCATATTCACCTCATGATGTGATTGGCGCGCACCGCGTGCCGCAGGGGTTGGGCATAGGCGCAGGCGCGGACCGCATCTGCGCACACACAACAATTATATCATAGAACGGGAGTAAAGTGAAGCGTTTTGCCCAATATTGTTTATGAGTGCCAATATGGGCTTGACTTGCGCAGGGCCAGACGGTACAATGAATCGGGACATGGTCAAAAATGTACGCAAGAGGTAACTGGATATGTGGGAAGTTGATCTGGAGCAGTTCTGGAAGGACGACGAGGCGGCGCACCGCGACAACTGTTTTGCCAGGGCGCCGCAGGTGGCGCTGGGCATACGCATGAGCGACGAGTGCGTGTTTGCCGAGCTGGGCGAGGAGGGCACGCCCTGGGCGCCCATTCCGCGCGAGCGCAGGCTGGAGCTGAACAAACGCTATAACGACCGGGCCGAAAAGGTCGTGGGCCGCCGCCTGCTGCGCGAGACGCTGCCCGATCCGCGCAGCGAGTTCCCCTATGTAAAGCGCATAGGCGAGGTGTTCGGCGGCAGCTATGTGTACGAAAACGACACCGAATGGCTGACGCAGAGCGTATCCACCCCCGAGGAGCTGGAAAAGCTGCTGGACCGCGTGGAGCGCATGGACCTGCGCGAGTTCATGCTGCCCGCCAACTGGGAGAGCGAAAAAAAGCGCATATACGAGGAGTTCGGGCTGCGCCCGGGCACAATGCGCGGCATACGCGGGCCGGTCACGCTGGCCTGTTCCATATTCGGCTCGGAGAACCTGATATTCCTGGGCATGGACGAGCCCGACCTGTACGCGCGCTTTTCCCGCGTGATAGGCGACGTTACGATGAAGATGGCCGCGATAATGGACGAGGAGGCCGGCGTGACCGCCAAGAGCCAGCGGGGCTTCTCGTTTGCGGACGACAACTGCTGCCTGCTTACCCCCGACCTGTACCGGCGGTTCGGCTATCCGGTGCTCAAGCGCCTGTTTGAGCATTACAGCCCCGACCCGGGCGACCCGCGCTATCAGCATTCCGACAGCGCGATGGGACACCTGCTGCCGATACTGGGCGAGCTGGACCTGACCGGGGTGAACTTCGGCCCCACGGTAATGGTGCCGGAGATAAGGAAATACCTGCCCAACGCGCGCATAGACGGCTGCATAGCGCCCTTCACGTTCATGCGCAACGAGACCGACAACCTTATAGCCGAGACCGAGCGCGACATAGCATTCGGCTTTGAGTACGGCGGGGTGAACATATCCACGGCCGGCTCCATAAACAACGGCTCCCTGCTGGACAGCATGCGGCTGATAATGTCGGTGATACAGCGCCACCGCCGCTGAGCCAAAACGCCTTGACAAGCCGGGCGGCAGTATATACAATAATGGAAGGATAATGAGGCTCCGGGCGCAAGGCCGGGTGCCATTATGGGATGGAGGTAGCTGTATAATGAAACTGAGCGTATTTGCAGTCCTGCTCAAGGACAGGCCGTTTGAGGAAGCGTGCAAGTATCTTTCCGAGGCGGGCGCACAGATGCTGGAGATCGGCTGCGGCGGATATCCGGGCAAGGAGCACTGCGACCCGGCCGTGCTGCTGAAGGACGAGGCAAAGCTGGAGGAGTTCAAGGCGACGCTCAAGAAGTACGATCTGGGCATAGCCGCGCTGAGCACCCACGGCAACGCGGTGCATCCCGTGCCGGAGA
>JBJEUC010000256.1:0-3235 GCA_051883635.1 Candidatus Fimadaptatus sp. | reverse complement strand
CAGCGCCGGTACCGGGTCCGCCAGCACCACGCGGTCCACGTTCAGGCGCACGTCGCGCACCTCGACTCCGGCCGATTCCTGCACGTAGTCCTTGATGCGGGTCTGCAGCCGCATCATGGTCTCGGGTATGTTGATGTCGCTGCGCGCCGACATCGTCATCTCTATCGATATCGAGTCGCGGTGGTCGTACACCTTCATGCGCACGTCGCTCAGCCCCGGCACGTCGCGTATGCCCTCGCTGACCAGCGTCTCCACGGCGGGCACCGATATGTGTATCTCGCCCTCGGTCGCGTTGGTGAGCGATACCCCGGCGCTGTCCCGGCGCGGACGGCTGAACATGAGCATGAGCATGCGCAGCGCGCACAGCACGCCGATAATCACGCCCGCGCCTATCACCGCGCGCTGCATCCAGGTGATGCCCGCCACGGCCTGGCTCATCGCGTCATCCAGCAGCGCCCCCGTGAGCAGATTCACCGCAGTCGCCGGGCTGACCGCTATCAGTGCCATGGGCGCGAGCACGCACAGCAGTATCACAAAGCACATAACGGCCTGTATCTTTTGCCACACAGAGTGTTTTTTCATATTACCGAGCCTCCTTCATGCAGTCCCTGCGCCCTCCGTGGCTTAATGCCACGGCACATATGTCATATTACAGCGAAAGGCGGCGGCATGTAAACAGTCCCGCCGCCTCATTCACCAAATCGAACCAGTTAAGGCGATCTTACTGCAAAGTGGTCACGGGCGCGACATGAATTCACTCGACCTCGTTCTCCCCTTCGGCCTCGGGCTGGGCGTCCGCTTCGCCGTCCGCCGCGCCGTCCGTCCGGGAATCGCGCTCGGCCGCGTCGCATTCGAGCGTGCAGCTGTCGCAATGGCCGTCGCAGACCGGCTCCTCGGCCGCCTCGTCCGCTTCCGCCGCGTCGGGCTGGGCCGCGTCGGGCTCATCGCAGGCGACGGGCTCGCTGTCCGCTGCGGCCCCGGTCTCGGCGCTCTCCTGCGCGGGCTCGGGCTCGTCGATGACGACCGCCTCGGGCGCGGCAGGCTCCTGCTCCGGAGCGGGCCCGGTCTCGCCCTCGTCGCGCCGCTTGAGCGCAAAGCCGCCGTGCCTGCGGCGCTTGTCCGCACCGGCAGGCTCCTCGGCGCGCTCGCCGGTCTCCTGCGCGTCCTCGGCCTTCGGCTCCTCGCCCTTGCCCAGGCGCTCCAGCTTCTGCGCGGTGATGGCGGCGCGCTGCTTCTGCTCCAGCTCGGCCGCGGCGCGGTTCTCCTTTTCGAAGCTGATGCCCTGCACGTAGATGTTTATCTCCGGCACCTCAAGGCCGGTCATGGTCTCGATGGCCTTTTTGACATTGTCCTGTATCTCGCGCGCCACCTTGGGCACGGGGGAGCCGTAGTCCACGGTCACGTTGATATGCACCGTCACCTGGTTGCCGTTTATGTCGACCTTGACGCCGCGCGTGAGCGGGCGGTTGCCCTGATTCTTGCGCAGCATGTCCACAAGGCCCATGTTGCCGTTGTTTATCATCGCGGCCACACCCTCTCCCTCGGTGGTCGCCAGGCCTGCTATCGTAGCAACTACGTCCGTTGCGAAACTGACCGTGCCGTTAGCCGTCGCATCCAGCTCGACATTGGTAGTAAGATTCTCACTCAAACGAAAGCACCTCCTCGTCTAACAGCATTATAGCAGATTTCACCTCCACATTCAAACCCCTGCGGCTATTTTAACCTCATTCGACAGGAATAATTTTGATATTGGCCGGCGAAAGCCCGGTCTCGTCGCCCGCCGCCGAGAGTATCCGGGCGGTCTGGGCGTCGGTGAGCGCCCCCGCGCGCACCAGCACGTTGCAGCTGTCGGCATGCACCGTGCATACGCAATCGGCAAAGCCCTGCGCCCGCAGTATGCCCTCCAGCGTGGTCTCGGTCTCCATGTGCGCGATAAGCTCGAGCTTTTGCCGCGCCGCCTCCTCGGCCTGCGCGCCGCCCGCGTCTATCAGCTTATCCAGCGCCGCCAGCTGCGCTATGCGGCTGCCCGCGCGCTCGGTCTGGAACGCCTCCAGCGTGTCCCGGCTCTCGGCCGTCTGCCCGGGCGCGGCCGGAGAATAGACCTGCGCATCCGCGCCGCGCGGCATCTGCCGAAAGCTCACCAGCATGGCCGCAAGCAGCACCACCGTCGCCGAGGCCACCAGCACCGCACGCACCTTCTGCGCCCTTCCGTTGAGCAAAAACGCCCAGTTTCTCATTCAGATTCCCCCTCCCACCCGGAAAATACCTCCACGCGCTCCGCCGGCAGCGAAAACAGCGTCATCGCGGCGCGCTGCAGACTCAGCCGCACGCCCACATCATACGCGCCCTGCGCCACGATTATGACCCCGCGCACCTCCTGCGCCCCGCTCTCCGCGCCAAACGCGCCCGCCTCCGCATCCGCCAGCACCATCGCGCGCACCCTGCCCGCGCCCTCTATGCCGGAAAGCGTGGCGCTCAGGCGCGCCTCGAGTTCTGTCATGCCGCTTGCCTGCTCCTGCGAGCCGCGCGCCAGCGTCAGCAACAGCGCCGCCGCCAGCAGCGCCGCGCCAATGACGAGCCAGCAGCGCCGGCCCGCAAAGAATCCGCCCGCCATCATCCCGCCTCCCCGCGCAGGCCCTGCTTCCGATCAATCATGCGCTTCCCGCGCGCCGTCCGCCTCCGACGTCATCACCCCGGGTATGCTCATGCCGCCGGGCTCGGCCTCCAGCCCGGCCAGCCACATCAGCGCCGGCAGCAGCAGCGCCTGCACCGCCAGCACCCCCGCGACAGCCGCCGCCGTGCGCGCCACGCGCCCCTCCGGCAGGAGCATATCCATTATCCACAAGAGCGCCCCCACCGCGATGGGGACGAGTATCGCCTGTTCCAGCATCATGCACCTCCTCTTGGGCAGCGGGTCGCGCCGGCGCGATGAGTGCCGGCTTCGAGCGTTCCGGCCATATGCGCTGCCCGCGCGTTACCGGCATCCGGTTTCGGGATTCTTCAACTCATGCCGCGCCTGATACCGCCGCGCTGCGCGACATATCGTCATGGGGATGAGCAGCGCCGTCTCCCGCCGTATGCGCTTCTCTCGCACAACGCCGCCGGATCGTCTGCATCGGCACAGGCACACGGCTTTGCCGCCTTGCGACTGCCGCCGCGCGGCACGCCCCTCGCAACGTGAACGCGCGTCGCCCGCGCCGGGTTCGGGATTCTCCAGCCCATGCCGCGCCTGATA
>JBJEUC010000255.1:0-3237 GCA_051883635.1 Candidatus Fimadaptatus sp. | reverse complement strand
AAAGCCATTCTTTCCAATTATAGAGCGTTCGCGCGATAGCCGGGGCGGTCACATCTACAAGCCCGTTCAGCTCAGGAAACGCCGCAGCCCGCCTGCTATTCATCGCCCCCCCGGCGTTCGCGCAGACCTCGCACACCCACCTTCGCATGGGCGATTGCACTGAAAAATCCCACCGGGTGAGCCACCTCCCGGCCGCCAGCCCGTCGCGCTCCGCCTGACAAGCAGAGCCGCCGCTTCCCGAGTGGAAGCGGCGGCTGATTTCTGTCGAAGCTATTCTATCAATACTATGGTGCGTCATGCGTGAGCGCTGGGGCGGCCATGCGCCCATCCCCATTCAACCGCTCCACCCCTCCGCAACCGTCATTCCGGCTTTTCCTCCAGCTCCAGCGGATAGTCGCCCAGGTGCTCCATGCGGAAGCCGTTCTTCTTGTACTCCTCGTAGTCGAAGGCCTCCAGCTCGTCTATGGCCAGCTTGTGGAACTCGTAGAAGTTGTGCCACCACTCGTAGCCGCTGCCCAGCTCCGCGCCCAGGTAGGCGTCGGCTATCTCGCAGCCCATCTTGGGCGCCACGTAAAACGCGCCCATCGCCAGCACGTTCACGCCGTTGCCGGTTATCGCGCGCAGCGCCGCCGGCACGCTCTCCACCACGCCCGCATGGACGTGCGGGCACTTGCTGGCCGCAATGTGTATGCCCATGCCGGTGCCGCAGAAGGCCAGGCCGCGCTCGTATTCGCCCTCGGATACCTTCGCGCCCACGCGCAGGCCCACGCGGTGGAACATGTTCTCGGTGTCGTTGTCGTCGGGCGACTTGACGCCCACGTCCTCTATCTCCCAGCCCTTGGCCTTGAGGTGCGCCACCACCGCCTCCTTGAGCGGATAGCCCGCGAAGTCCGCGCCCACGACCAGCTTCTTGTCCTTAACAGTCTTCATTGTCAGTTGCCTCCTTCAAGCATCTGTTGGATTATCGCCTCTACGAATATGCCGTGCGCCTCGGGCGTGGGATGGTTGATGTCGTTGCAGAGCATCGCCGTGGTGTCCACGCCGTTTTTGTCCATGTTGCACCACACCCGGTACGCATCGGCCACCGGCACGCCCCTGCGCGCGGCCACCTCGCGCGCCGTCTGCACGTAGGCGTCCAGCACGCCGTCCGTCTGTATCCTGGCCGCCTCGGCGGCTATCTCGCGCAGCCTGTCGTAGGCTATGTGCGAGGATACGTAGGAGCACATGCGGTTGGGCGTGACCAGCATGGTCTCTATGCCGCTGTCTATGAGCCGCGCAAATATGCCGTCCATGGCGTCGCGGTATTTGCCCAGCCCCTCCATGCCGCTCATGGCGTCGTTGAGGCCGAAGTTGACCGTGACCAGGTCCGGCGAGAAGCGCAGCACATCCCGCTCCAGGCGCTTGAGCCCGCCCGGCGCGTTGTCGCCGCCTATGCCCGCGTTGAGCACGCTCACCGCCGCCGTCGGGTAGAGCCTGTTGAGCCGCCGCCGTATGCCGGACACGTAACCGTCCTCCTGATCGCAGCGCCCGTCGATGTGGCCGAAGCGGTCCAGCCACACCTCAAAGCAGCCGTGGGTCACGCTGTCGCCCAGACAGGCTATCAGCACCGGCGCGTTCTCAAATGCATCGGCATTGCGCCTGGCCAGTTTGCTTACAATGTTCATGACCATTCCTCCTCTCAAACCCCTTCGCAGGGAGTAGAAAACGTGTAAAAGCCGCTGCCCACCTCGTGCGTCTCGCCGGCGAACTCCACCACGGCGCGCGCGCCGAAGGGCACCGTCACGTGCAGATGCAGCGCGCCGTAGCGCTTCATCCAGCGCACCGCCACCTCGCCCCGCACCGTGTCCACGACCGCCTGCGCGCTCATGAGCCTTTCCGGGATGAAGGGCTTTATCAGTATGCGCTCATAGCCCGGCGCGAGCGGCCTTATGCCGCACAGGTACGCATAGAACCAGTAGTCCACCGCCGCGTACATGGGATGGTTGTGGGAGTTCATGCCGGGGTTCTTCTTCAGCTCAAAGCGCTCCCATACCGTGGTGGCCTCCTGCTGTATCATGTAGCCTATGGAGGGGTACTCCTCGCGCGTTATCAGCCGCCACGCGTCCTCCAGGTAGCCGTTGTCGCTGAGCACGTCCATTATGTAGCGCGAGCAGAGGTTGCCCGTGGTGAGCCGGTAGCCGCCCGAGACGAGCTCGTCGTGTATGCGGAGGGCGGCGCGTGGCACGTCCGCTTCCGGGATAATACCCAGCCACAGCGCAAACGCCTGGCAGGCCTGCGAGCCTGTCGCCATCACCGCGTTCTCCGCGTCGTACCACCGGCGGAGCATCGCGTCGCGCACGCGCTGCGCCATGTCGGCCCAGTGCGCGGCGTCCTCGCTCCGGCCCAGCTCCTTAGCCATCCCGGAAAGCAGGCGGCAGTTGTGGTACGAATAGCCCGTGGACATGAACACGCCCGGCGTGACCGCGGAGTTGGCCGATTCGACCACGCCCTCGCTGCTGCAGGCGTACTCCGGCCCGGCCCAGTCGCCGTAGTACGAGTAGTTGACCAGATACCCCTCGCTGTGGGCCAGCAGGCAGCTTTCCCACGCGGCGAACCGGTCGAAGCACTCAGCGAGCACCTCGCGGTTGCCGGTGTGCCGCCACGCCTCCCACCCGGCCACCAGGAAGCTGGAGCACACCGGGTCGGCGGGCTGATTGCCGAACACGAAGGGCGCGGTGCAGGTGATAGCGCCGCTTGCGTCCTGCGTGTCGATTATGTCGCGTATGAGCTTGGGGAACATGCGGCCCACGTCGAAGTTGTAGGGCGTCTCCTCGAAGCGCACCGTCGCGTCGTTCATCCAGCCCTGCCGCTCGTCCCGCTGCGGGCAGTCGGTCAGTATGCTGTGCTGATTGGCGCGCTCGGTGGCCGCGCAGAGCTCGTGTATGCGCGTGGCGAGCGCGCTGCCGCAGCGGAAGCTGGAGCGCGTCTCCAGGTCGGTATGCAGCTCGACCGCCTCAATGCAGCCGGGCTCCACCTCTCCGCTCACCTCGACGTAGCGGAAGCCGTGGTACGTGAATATGGGCTGCCATACGGCCAGGTCGCGGCCGTCGCCGCTGGCGATGTAGGTATCGGTCGCGGCGGCCTGCCTGAGCGGCGCGGTGTAGAGCGTGCCGTCCTCGTCCAGCTCCTCGGCATGGCGCACGCGTATCACCCTGCCGCGCTCCATGCCCGAGGGCAGGCGCAGCCGCACCACGCCCG
>JBJEUC010000254.1:0-3248 GCA_051883635.1 Candidatus Fimadaptatus sp. | reverse complement strand
TTTCGCCCCAGGTTTCGCACGGAATCGGGAACGGCGGCTTGCCCAGCTTTTCACGCCCGGCAGCGAGGAAATCCGGCACGACGTTGGAAACCGAACCCTGATTGATGCGCTGTGCTTCCAGCATATCACGCAGATACTTCCGGTAAAAAGCGGGCGTATGCATGTGGTACGACGCGGTGGCGCAAAATACCTGCGCGTCGCCCGTCCAGCCCAGACGCTCGTCGCGCTGCGGGCAGTCGGTGGGCACGTCCACGGAGTTGCCGCGGAAGCCCCAGTACACGTTCTTGACCAGCCGGTTGACCAGCTCATTAGAGCATTCAAAGTCGCCGGTATAGGCCATGTCGGAATCCAGCACCACACCCTCGAAGTTCTCGCTCTGCGCAAAGCCCGGGAACTCGATAACGCGCATATAGCGGAAGCCCTGGAAGGTGAAGTGCGGCTGGAATACCTCCTCGCCCTCCCCGGAGAGTATGTACGTTATGTCATTGCGCGCGGCGCGCATGTTGGCAGTATAGAAGTTGCCGTCCTTGTCCAGTACCTCGGCAAACGCCAGGCGCACCCGGTCGCCCTTGCTGCCCTGTACCCTGACGCGCACATAGCCCACCATGTTCTGGCCAAAGTCGAACACGGTCTCACCGGCCGGAGTCTTCAGCTTCCCGACCGGATGGATGACCTCCTGCTCGCGCACGAACTCGCCCGTCTGCATGCACATTATCGACTTGTCCACGCGCGTGAGCTCGCAGCGCACAAAGCGCTCGCCGCCGATGCGGTCGCACCATTCGGGATCGGCCAGATTGGCGTCGTAGGTCTCGCCATGGTAGAGCTCGCTGAAGGTTATCGGGCCCAGTCCGCTCTGCCAGTCCTCGCCCGTCATAACGGTCTGGACGCGGCCGTCGCGATAGGTTATGCGCATCTGCACAAACAGTGCATTCTTGCTGCCGCTCAGGTTGCGGTGGTTCTGCCACACCAGATCGCCCTTGTACCAGCCCGCGCCCACGACGGCGCCCACCACGTTTTCGCCCTGACGCAGCAGGTCGGTCACGTCGTATGCCTGCACCTGGAGGTGCTTATTGTAGGACAGGAAGCCGGGCGCGAAGTACGCGTCGCCCACCTTGCTGCCGTTCATGTGGAAATCATACATGCCCAGCGCAGTCACGTATGCCTTGGCCTGGGCCACCTCGCCCTCGACCCTGAAGCCATGGCGGAAGTATATCGCGCAGGAATCCTCGGGCTTGTCCAGGGGCGAGGATATGAAGTCCGCGCGGAAGTCCTCGGCGGCGAATATGCCTGTCTCGAAGCGCGACGCCGCCCACTCGCTCTTTTCGCGGTGGTTATCCTCTATGCGCACGCGGAAGAAGTAGCGCGTGTCGGGCAGCAGGGGCTCGCCGCGGTATTCGCAGAGCTGGCTCTGGTCGCCGCTCAGCCTTCCGCTGTCCCACACCGGCGCTTCAAAGCTCTCGTCCAGCGCCACCTGTATCTGGTATGCGCTCTGCATGCAGTTGCGCGCGTCGCTGCGCAGCTTCCAGCTGAAACGGGGCCTGTCCGTGGAAATGCCGATAGGAGCCGCAAAGTTTTCACACTTTAGATCATATACAGTCAACATTATCGATGCCTCCATCCATCAGCTATGCATAAATTATAGCATAGTTCATGCGCATTTACCATACAAAATCTTGACCTGAACCCATCATTTTCAGGGCATGCGCCGCAAAACAAACCAGTCCGCCCCGCGTGATATTCGGAGCGGACTGGAATGGAAGGCGCCTGTCAGCCCTTGATGGAGCCTATCATAACGCCCTTGACGAAGTACTTCTGCAGGAACGGGTACACGCACACGATAGGCACTACGACCACGACCATGGTCGCCATGCGCAGCGACTCGGCGGTGTAGTTCTGCGAAGCAGCCTCCGCCGCACGCGCCGCAGTGGCCGCATCGGAGCCGGTTATCGAGGTCAGGTTGGCCTTGCTTATCAGCTCCTTCAGTATGAACGAAGCGGTGCGCAGGCTCTTGTCGCGCGTATAGAACGCCGTGGTGTACCAGTCGTTCCAGTGACCAACGCCGTTGAACAGCATGATGGTCGCTATAACAGGCATGGACACCGGCACGATTATGCGGAAGAATATCACCAGATCGTTGGCGCCGTCTATGCGCGCCGACTCTTCCAGCGCTTCCGGAATCGAGCGGAAGAAGTTCATCATCAGTATACAGTTCCAGATACCCAACAGGCCCGGAATGATGTACACCCAGAACGTGTTGTACAGGTGCAGGTTCTTAATCAGCAGGAAGTACGGTATGAGGCCGCCCGAGAAGTACATGGCGACTATCATCATGTTGGTGTAGATATTGCGCCCCATCAGGTCCTTATGCGAAACCGAATAGGCCACCAGGCCCGTAAAGAACACGCTGGTAAGAGTACCAATGATGGTGCGCACGATGGTCACGCCAAAGGCCGGCATCAGCTGCTGGTTGGAGAACACCTGCTCGTAGTTCTCCAGCGTGAACTTGCGGGGCCACAGGTATATGCCGCCGATGGAAGCGTTTATACCTTCGTTGAACGAAATGATGACGCAGTAGTAGAACGGATAGACCGTCGCTATGAAGACAATGGTCATTACGATGAATATGACCACGCTTATGACATTGTCCTCTAACGTGCGCTTGATCTTGTTCTTCTTATTCATGGTCTTCCGCCTCCCTTAGAACAAGCCCGTATCGGCCACCTTGATGGACACATAGTTGCTAGTGACCACCAGGAACACCGATATCAGGGACTGCATCAGGCCCACAGCCGCCGCGTAGGAGAACCTGCCGTTGGTAAGGCCGACTTCCAGAGTATAGGACTGGAGCACTTCGGACGTGCTGTAGTTGGTCGTGTTACCCAGCAGATAGCTCTGTTCGAAGTTGGAGCCGCCCAAGCCGCCGCTCAGCAGGCTGCCCAGGCTCAGTATCAGCACCACGGCTATGGTGGAGCGGATGGAGGGCAGCGTGATGTGGATTATCCTCTTCATGCGGCTGGCGCCGTCGACTATGGCAGCCTCGTACATGCTGACGTCGACGCCCGCTATGGCCGCAAGGAATATGATGGTCCACCAGCCCATTTCCTTCCATATATCGCTTATCACGGCCACGCCCCAGAAGTAGTTGGCCGACGACAGGAAGGGTATGCTCTCTTCTATCCACCCGAATTGTTTGAACAATTCGTTCAGCACGCCGTTATTGGAGTTGAGGAAGGATACCAGTATGCCCT
>JBJEUC010000253.1:0-3254 GCA_051883635.1 Candidatus Fimadaptatus sp. | reverse complement strand
GACTTCAGCTCGCGCCACCTGCCCCGCTATCCGCTGCCCGAGGGCACGGACCCGTATGAGTACCTGCGCGCGCTATGCGAGGAGGGCTTTTCAAAGCGCTACCGCGCGGACGATACAGAGGCACGCAGCCGCCTCGAATACGAGCTGGGCGTGCTAAGCTCGATGGGCTTTGTCGATTACTTCCTTATTGTATGGGACTTCATAAAGTACGCCAAGGATCATGACATACCCGTGGGCCCCGGGCGCGGCAGCGGCGCGGGCTCGATAGTGGCCTATACGCTCAACATAACCATGCTGGACCCGCTCAAGTACAACCTGCTGTTCGAGCGCTTTCTCAACCCCGAGCGCGTGACCATGCCCGATATCGATGTGGACTTCTGCTACGAAAAGCGCCAGCGCGTAATAGACTACGTGGCCTCCAAGTACGGCGAGGATCATGTGGCGCAGATAATCACCTTCGGCACGATGGCGGCGCGCGCCGTTATACGCGACGTGGGCCGCGTGCTGGGCATGCCCTACGGCGAGGTCGACCGCGTGGCCAAGCTGGTGCCTACCGCGCTGGACATGACGCTGGAGAAGGCGCTGGAGATGAGCAGCGAGCTCAAGGCGCTGACCGAGAGCGACCCCGCCGTGCGCAGGCTCATACAGATATCCCGCCAGCTGGAGGGACTGCCGCGCCACTCCTCTACCCACGCGGCCGGCGTGCTGATAACCTCGCGGCCGGTATCGGACTACGTGCCCCTGCAGACCAACGACGCGGTTATAACCACCCAGTTCCCGATGGGCACACTGGAGGCGCTGGGGCTGCTAAAGATGGACTTCCTGGGGCTGCGCACGCTCACGGTGATAAACGACGCGCTCACCATGGTGCGCGAGATGGGCGGGCCCGCGCTCAGGCCCGAGGACCTGCCGCTGGATGACCCCGAGGTATATGCGATGATATCGCGCGGCGATACCGACGGCATATTCCAGCTTGAAGGCGGAGGGATGCGCTCGTTTCTGACCAGCATGAAGCCCGAGAACTTCACCGACATAATCGCGGCCATATCGCTCTACCGCCCCGGCCCGATGGAGTCCATACCGCGCTACATCGCCGGCAAGCAGGACCCCTCGTCGGTCACTTACCTGCACGAAAAGCTGCGGCCGATACTCAAGGAGACCAACGGCTGCATGGTGTATCAGGAGCAGGTGATGCAGATAGTGCGCGACCTGGCCGGTTACTCGATGGGCCGCAGCGACCTGGTGCGCCGCGCCATGGCCAAGAAGAAAAAGTCGGTAATGGCCGAGGAGAAGGAATACTTCATACACGGCCTGGTCAGGGACGGCCAGGTGATAGTGCCCGGCGCGGTGCGCGGCGGCGTGCCGGAGGACGTGGCCGAGCAGCTGTTCGACGAGATGAGCGCGTTTGCGTCCTACGCCTTCAACAAGTCCCACGCTGCCGCCTACGGCGTGGTCGCCGTGGAGACCGCCTACCTCAAGTGCCACTACACGGCCCCCTTCATGGCCGCACTGATGAACTCCGTGATAGGCAACGAGGACAAGATATCACAGTACATACAGTATTGCCGCAAGCACGGCATAAGCGTGCTGCCGCCCAACGTGAACACCTCCCGGACCGGCTTTTCGGTGGAGCTGGTGGACGGCAGGCCCGCCATACGTTTTGGGCTGAGCGCCGTAAAGACTGTGGGCCGTCCCTGCGTGGAGGCGATAGCCTCAAGCCGCGCGGCGCAGGGCCCCTTCCGCGACCTGTTCGACTTCTGCGAGCGCATGAGCGCGCCGCGCACGGGCGCCTCCGGCAAGCCCGAGGGCGGCTCCGCCGTGAACAAGCGCGCCGTCGAGGCGCTGATACGGGCCGGCGCGTTCGACCACATGACGGTGAGCGGACGCGAGGTCAACCGCGCGCAGTGGCTCGCCGTATATGAGAGCGCCATGGACTCGGCCGCGGCCAAGCGCAAGCATCAGGTGGACGGGCAGATGTCGCTGTTTGACGCCCTGCCGGAGATGGAGCTGCCCATGCCCCGGCTGCCCGACATGCCAGAGCCCTCCAAGGCGATGCTGCTGGGCATGGAAAAGGAGACCACGGGCGTGTACATAAGCGGACACCCGCTGGACGAATACCGGGAGCTGCTCGAACAGCTGCCCTATACGATACAGGAGATAAAGGACCTGCGCAACGAGGAGGAGGCTGAGCAGCGCTACGACCAGATGCGCGTGACGCTGGGCGGTATCATCATCGCCAGCAACACCAAGGTCACGCGCTCGGGCGGGCTGATGGCGTTCATAACGCTGGAGGACATGTCCTCGTCACTGGAGTGCCTGGTATTCCCCAAGGTGCTGGAGCAGTTCGGCAGCCTGGTCGGCACCGACAGGCTGGTGCGCGTGTACGGCAAGCTCTCCCTGCGCGAGGACGAGGACTGCAAGGTGCTGGTAGACGCACTGAGCGACATCGGCGAGGAGCTGCCTGAGGCGAGCATACCGGCCCCGGGCGGGCGCAGAAGCCCGGGCCGCGCGCCCGCGCCCGTGTACGACGCGCCGCCCGAAGCCTTGGACATGCCCCTGCCCGTGCCGCCGGACGCGTCCTCCCCCGCCCCGCAGCGCCCGGCGCGCGCCCGCGGCGGCATGAGCGTATGCGACGGCGTCATCGCGGGCGAGCAGCGCCTCATGGACGACGAGCGGCTCATCCGCCAGCGGCTGGAGCGCGCGCGCGCCGCCGCGCAGCCCGCCGCGAAGCTGTACGTGCGCATAGAGTCGCGCGCGCAGCTCGACGAAGTGCTGGGCATGATACCGCGCGGCAGCGACACGCCCGTGTACATACACATAAGCGGCGAGAACGCCACGCTGCTCGCGCCGCAGGAGTACTGGGCCAGCGCGTCCGGGACGCTGGACGGGCTGACGCAGGCCCTGGGCGCGGCCAACGTGAAGCTGGTCGTGCATAAGTAGAGGCCGGGGGCTCGGGCGGCGATGCGGGATAACGGGACGGATGGTTGGGCGGAAGCGACGACATGTGCGGCGCTTCCGCCTTTTTGTTGGGTGAGCGGGTGCTATGCGCGGGGCGGTGGGGTTGCTTCTTTATTATTTGCTGCGCTGGAACTGATTAGCTGTGAAAAGCCGGTTGGAGCGGGATGTTTGCGGGGCGGATGTTGCCGGTGGGGGCATGGACGTTTGTCGGCGCGATGGATGTGGGAGATGTTGCGTTTGCGCAGGAAATGAGCTGCCCTGTCAGTGCGATTGACGCGACAGCGCTTATGGTGCTG
>JBJEUC010000252.1:0-3260 GCA_051883635.1 Candidatus Fimadaptatus sp. | reverse complement strand
GCATACCCACATGCGCACTTCGCTGGACGCGTTGCCGCCCAGCATGGGGCGCTCCTGCATCAGCGCCACGCGCGCGCCGTGCCGCGCGGCCGCGACCGCCGCGCACAGCCCCGCCAGACCTCCGCCCACCACGCAGAAGTCGACCTCATGCACGACCGTGTCAAATCCCGCCGTCGTGTTCATATGCAATTCCTCCTTAGCGGCAGGGCTGATTCCGCGCGGACACAGTCGCCGCGCACAGCTCTGCCAGGCTTCTTCCCACAACGCAAAAGCCAACGTCACGGGCTATCGTGTCGAACACTGCCACATTGTTCATGCGCAATACTTCTAATCAGCCGGACTGATGCTGCGCCGCCACATCCGCCGCGCACGGCCCCGCCAGACCTCCGCCCGCTACGCAAAAGTCAACGTCATTGGCCATCGTGTCGAACCCCGCCGCCCTGTTCATGCGCAACACCCTTCAGTGGCCAGGCTTGCGCCGCGCGGCCTGCAGCTCCATCACGCGCCTGAGCCGCGGCCTATTGTAGCGCTGTATCATCACGAATACCATATCGAACAGCCCCGCCGCAAACGCTGTGCCGCCAAACAGCCACAGGCCCATGCCAACATCGTCGCACAGTCCGGCCATAAGCAGCGTAAGGTACCCCAGCGCGATTATGACCTCGTGCGTGAGCTCGGCCGCGCACATCGCGCGCAGCACCGCCTCCGGGCCCGCCCGCCCCAGGTCGAAGGAGGCCGGCACGTAGGTGGGCACCTTGCCCTTCCAGGCCCTGACGCGCAGCGCACGGTACAGCCCCGCCTCCCAGCGCCGGGCGCGGAACCACCAGCTCCTGCCGGTAAAGTGCCGGTCGTGGCGGCCTATCAGCCAGCCCACGGCCAGCCGCATGGCCAGATGATAGGCCGTGGCGCCGAAGCTGAGCGCAAGCGTCGACCATAGCCCGCCCCTGCCCACGGCCCACATGCCGCCGCATAGCGCCGTCGCCGCACCCAGCAGCGCCGCCGCGCCCGGCAAAAGCGCGTCCCACCTCACGGCTCACCGGCGCGCGGCTCCTCGGCGGGCAGGCGCTTGGGCAGCGTGCCTATGAACGCCGTGCCCGCGCCGCCGGTCTCGAGCCGCACGTCGCCTCCGTGCTCGCGCATTATCGTGCGCACTATGTGCAGTCCCATGCCCGTGCCCGTCGACTTGGTGGTAAAGCCGGTCTGGAATATCAGGTCGCGGTGCTCGGGCCGCACCGCGGGGCCGTTGTTGAACACGCGGAAGCCGTAGCTGTGCAGATCCTCGGTCAGCTCCACCTCTATGCGCCCGTCGCGCACGCCCTCCAGCGCGTCTATCGCGTTGTCCAGCAGGTTTCCCAGCACCCGGCACATCTCCCAGCTCTCCATGGGCAGGCTGGCGTAGGGCGAGGATATCGCAAGGCTCAGCTCTATGCCGTTGGCGCGCGCGTCGCTGGTCTTGGACATCAGCAGCGCGTTTATCGCGGGCGAGGCCGTCTTCATCACCCCTGAGACGCTCAGTATGTCGTCGTAGGTGCGCTCTATGTACTTCATCGACTCATCGTATTCGCCCAGCTCCATCAGGCTGTACACCACCTGAAGGTGGTTCATGAAGTCGTGCCGCTGGCCGCGCAGCGTCACGTTCAGTTGCTCCAGCTGCTCCATCGCGTCCTGAAGCATGTCCAGCCGCCCGTTGACCTTTTGCGTCATAATCGCCTCGCGTATGTCCACCGCCGCGCCCCACGATACCACGCAGGCCGCCAGGACCAGCACCGCCTTTATGTAATAGCTGGATATGAACACGCCGTCGCCCAGCATCACTGCCAGCGCTATCGCCAGCATCAGCAGTATCTGCACCGCGTTTATTGCCACCGAAAGCCGCGCGACCTTCTGTATCACTATCTTTTCTCTTATGCTTTTCATGCCGCTCCCCCATGTGTCATTGCTCAAATTGTATTCCCTTTTTGCACAAATTGCAAGCCCTTTGTCGCGCGCACAGGCGCGGCAATTTTTCGTGCCCAATCGATAAATTTTTATTGACTGCATCCGGTTTCGGCGTTATAATTAGGATAAAGCGCCTTTACGCAGGGAGGTACCGACATGATAGACGTAAGCAAGCTGAAAGCGGGCTGGAACCTGGGCAACACATTCGACGCCATAGGCGGCGAGACCGGCTGGGGCAATCCGCGCACAACGCGCGAAATGATAGACTTTGTAGCCAACGCGGGCTTCGACGTGCTGCGCATACCCGTCACCTGGAACGAGAACATCGGCGTTGCGCCCACATACCGCGTGAACGCCAACTGGCTGGCGCGCGTGCGCGAGGTGGTCGAGTGGGGCCTGGACGCGGGCATGACCGTGATACTGAACACGCACCACGAGAGCGACTGGCTCCTGCCCTCGATAGAGTATCTGGACCGGGTCGAGCCGCGCTTCACGGCGCTGTGGCGGCAGATAGCCGAATACTTTGCCGACTGCGGCGAAAGGCTGCTGTTTGAGGGCATGAACGAGCCGCGCCTGGTGAACACGCCCAACGAGTGGCACGGCGGCGACGTGCAGGTGCGCCGGGGCATCAACGCGCTCAACCGCCTGTTCGTGGAGACGGTGCGCAAGACCGGCGGCAACAACGCATCGCGCGGCCTGCTCATCACTACCTGCGCCGCGCAGATAACGGAGCCGGGCCTCGCCGACCTCATAGTGCCCGACGACCCCAACCTCATACTGTCGCTGCACACCTACTGCCCCGACGATTACGCCTACGCGCGCAAGCACGGCCGCTGCATGTTCGACAGCGACGTGGACGCCGCCATCGCCGCCGTGTTCGACACGGTGCGCCGCCGGGCGCTGCCGCTGGGCCTGCCCATCATGATAACCGAATACGGCGCCGAGAGCAAGCTCCTCCCCGACGGCACGCGAAACGACGCGCAGAACGCGCTCTGGGCCCGCGCGTTCCTCAGCCGCGCCCGCGCGCTGGGCATCCCCTGCATCTGGTGGGACAACGGCTACTTCGATAGCGGCGACGAGCACTTCGCCCTGCTGGACCGCAATAACCTCACCTGGCTGGCCCCGCTGACCGTGCAGGCCATCCTTGATGAGCGCTGACCGCGCTCAGGGGCAATCGCCCGGCATCCGACATAACGCAGAGCACCGCACACACCCCCACCCCCGCCCCAACGCCGGAGCGCCGCGTAAGAACGCCCCGCTCCGCCGTCTCCAACCCCATAGCGGAGCGGCGGCGTTTCAAGGGGTAATAGGAGAATCCAAGG
>JBJEUC010000251.1:0-3266 GCA_051883635.1 Candidatus Fimadaptatus sp. | reverse complement strand
CCCCTAGGCCCTCCTTGGATTCTCCTTTACCCCTTGAAACGCCGCCGCTCCGCTGAGGGGTTGGAGGCGGCGGAGCGGCGCGTTCTTACGCACCGCCCCGCCGTTGGGGCGCTATCGATGCGGGGTTGCAGCGCGATGCCTGCGCGGCTGGAGCCGCGCAGATGCCGCGTGCGTGGGGGCGGTTATGCGGAGTGATGCGGGTAGGAGGGGCGTAGGGGTGTGGGTATGGGCGGTGGAATGTGTGGAGTTGCTTGAACTGAGGCAAAAGGCCCGCCTTTGCAGGCGGGCCTTTTGCTATTTGCTGCGCGTGCGCCACAGCACGAAGGGGAGCGCGATTATCGCTATGCACGCGCACAGCTGCAATACGATGCTGATGATGGAGAGGACTCCTGTTACCTGCATGACGCCGGTGATGGAACTGATGTCGCCGGACATACCCCTTACCTCCTTTTCGGCATAATGCAATCGAGTGCTTGGTGTTACTCAGGGGTGGGCAGATAGTGCTGCTCAATGACATTGCCCTCAAACCAAATTATAGCACAAATACGGCTGGGGAGCAATGCAACATGCGAAGCATAAGTGAACTATGCTGGGACGCGGAGTAACAGCCGTGCATTCCTGCGCGGATTCCCGATGCACCTTTTGCTCGGAGGGCGACGCGGCGTGCCACGTGGCGGGCGACGTAGCGTGCAACGTGGCGCGCGACGCAACCTGTGACGTAGCGTGCGACGCGACAGGCGACGTAGCGTGCGACGCGATGTGCAACGCGGCGGGCAACGTAGCGTGCAACGTAGCGCACTCCGCATCGCCCTCCACCGCTCGTTAGCCTGCCGTTGCCTCCTCCACCACGCCGAACTCGAGCCCGGGGTTATCCCTCGCGGCGTCGTAGAGCGTCTTTATCAGCTCCGCGCCGTATGCGCCCAGGGCTTCCAGCAGCGCGTCGGTGTGCGTGAGCGTCACCCGGCCCTCGACCTCGCCCAGCGCGTCCCAGAGCGCGTCCAGGTTGCGCCCGTAGTGCGCGGGCAGGGAGAGGGCGCGCATAAGCTCGTCGTGCGCCGCCGCGCGGGTGGTCATGCGGCGGCCGTCCAGACTTGCGTTTACCATTGCCATTCCTCCTCGCCGTAGGCGGCGTCCGGGTCGTACCAGCCCTCGTACAGCAGCGCGAACGTATTGTAGTGGTCGTCGGTGTAGTATATCAGCCCGTCGCTGGAGAACACTATGCGTTCACCGCCGCGGTAGCCGCCGTCGTAGTTCACGTCGCATTCGTAGTACTGCCGGCCGCGCGCGTCGGGCAGCAGGCCCTCGCGGTTGCCGAAGCGGTCGCCGCCTATCGACATGCCGGGCGCGACGTCCCAGAGGTTGCCGTCTCCGGCGTGCCAGCCCAGCGCGCGCGCGTCGGCCTTGGTCAGAAAGTTGTCGGGCAGGTCGCAAAAGGCGTACAGGTACAGCGCGACCTCGTCGGGCGCGGTATAGAGGCCGTCCCGCTCCACCATTATCTCGACGGGCTCATCGTCCAGGCACACCAGCCGCAGTGCCGTTTCGCTGTCGACAAGCACGTCCTCGGCCGGCTGCGCCAATGCGGCGCAGGGCAGTATCAGCCAGACCATCAGCATGAGCGCCGCGAGCAGCCGTTTCAGATTGCGCATTGTGAGTTCCTCGCTTTCCCTCGGCTCAGCGCCGGATGATTTCGCCGCACTCGCAGCCGACGAAGCGGTTGCCGCCTATGTCGACCTGCGCGCACTGGTCGAATATGAACGCGGGCTCGCCTACCCGGGCGCTCAGCGCGCGCGAGGGCATTACCGTGTTGCCGGTAAAGGCTATCTCGTGGGCGGAGAAGGCCTTGACCAGCGGCGCGCCGTTGGCCATGAACAGGTTGCCGCATATGCATATGCGCCCGTGGTAGGGCAGGGCGGGGTCGGGCGCGGGTATCTCGGGGGTGACGCTTATCATGCCGCCGCCAAACTGGTACTCGCAGGTGTCGCCCGCATCGGTGAACACGTTGCGCCGTATCGTCACGTCGCGGCAGGCGCCCGATTCGTACCAGTAGTTTGAGTCCCCGGCCAGCAGTATCTGCGCGCCCGGCGATTCAAACACGCAGTCCTCTATCACCGCGGGCCGGGGCGTGGTCAGCAGCACGCCCCGCGCGCGCCCCGCGCCGAAGTGGCAGCGGCTTATGCGCACGCTGGGGGTATTGGTCAGGTTTTCCAGCGCATAGCCCGGGGCCACGCCCGCCGGGAGCTCGCCCTCCAGCGTGAGCGTGCAGCGGGTGGCGCTTTCCAGCGCGTAGCCGGACGCGCGCAGCGTGGCCACGGTGTGCATGGTGCGCGCGTCGATTAGGCCTATCTCGTCGCCGGGCCGGGCCCACAGGTCGAAGTTCACCGACTGCGGGTGCATGAACTCGGCCTGCACGCAGTGCGGGCTCAGTACGCCTGTCACGCGCAGCGCCGTGCCGTGCACGTTTATGGGGTCGTCCAGCAGGGCGTAGGTCGCGCAGTCCTCCACGACCACCTGGCCGCCGACGTTGGAGAAGTGGAAGCCGTCGTCATGGCAGCCCGCCACGCGGCGTCCGGCCGCGAAGTTGGGCGTGAGCTCCAGCGCGCGCAGCGTTATGTCCCGGCTGAACTGGGTGAGCACGCCCAGCCCGGCGCAGCAGTACATGCGCACCGACTCCAGCGCTATGCCGCGGCAGCCGTGTATGAGTATGCCGGGGTGGACGCGCTGGGCATGGCGCAGCGCCAGCAGGCTGCCCTCGCGCGGGCAGTACGCGCCCCTGAGCGAGCAGCGCACCGTGTCCGCGCCGAGCTGCTGCGCCTGGGCGATGCGTATGCCGTCGCCCGAGCCCGGCTGAACGCGCCCGGTGGCGGCGTCGTACTCGACCAGTCCGAAGCATTCGTCCGCGCCGTTCTCGTCCTCGAACCACAGCTGCCCGTTCCGCACCGCGAAGGGATGGCGCCTGGGGTCTATGCGCACGTCGAACGAGCCGCCGCCCACGCGCACGACCTCGCCCTCGGCGGTCAGCGGTATCGCCCAGTCTATCGAGAGCCCCGATACGCTCGTCTCCTCGCAGTCAATGAGCGCCAGCGGGGTGAACTGGCCGTGGCAGACAAGGCGCGTGTCCCGGCCCACGACCCGCACCCGACGCGTGCCCTGCAGCAGCACGCCTATGCGCAGCGCGTCGGCCTGGTTGGAATTGGACACGGCCAGCGTCCGGCGCACGCAGTCCGCCTCATATATGTCGATGCGCCCGGCGGGCAGCAGTATCTCGG
>JBJEUC010000250.1:0-3275 GCA_051883635.1 Candidatus Fimadaptatus sp. | reverse complement strand
CTTGAAAACGGCGGGGTTCGTGCGTATAATATACACACAACTTCGCAAGACATAAAAGGAGAGATTTACCATGAAGAAGCTTGTAAGCGTTATACTGGCTGCGGCCCTGCTCATCATGTGCTCGGTATGCTTTGCCGAGGGCGAGACCGTGCTGCGCGCCGGCACCAACCCCGAGTTCGCTCCCTTTGAGTACGTGGGCGACAGCGGCGAGATAGAGGGCATAGACATCGACATCATCAACGAGATCGCCAAGGATCTGGGCGCCACCATCACCATGGAGGCCATGGACTTCGACGCGCTGGTGCCCTCGCTGGTATCCGGCAAGCTGGACATCGCCATCGCCGGCATGACCATAACCGACGAGCGCAAGCAGAGCGTGCTGTTCTCCGACCCCTACTTCAACGCCACCCAGGTGGTCATACTGCCCGAGAACTCCGAGATAGCCACTCAGGATGACCTCAAGGGCAAGCGCATAGGCGTGCAGATGGGCACCACCGGCGACCTGATGGTCTCCGAGGAGTCCTTCGGCGCGGGCGAGATCTCCCGTTACAACAAGGGCATGGACGCCGCTCTGGACCTGGTAAACGGCCGTCTGGACGCCGTCGTAATAGACACCCTGCCCGCCAAGCAGTTCGTGGCCTCCCTGACCGGTCTGGTCGTGCGCGAGGACATACTGGTGGACGTTGAGGTCGAGGCCTACGGCATCGCCGTGCAGCTGGGCCAGGAAGAGCTCATCGAAAAGATCAACGCCTCCCTCGCCCGCATGATGGAGGACGGCACCTACGACGCCATACTGGTAAAGTATGTTGAGGCCGAGGACGAGGCCGCCGAGGGTGAGACCGCCGAGGGCGAGACCGTCGAGGCCGGAGTCGCCGAGGTCGCGACCGCCGAGAACTGATACAGGACCCAGGCAACATCCAAACGCCGCCCGGTATGGCCGGACGGCGTTTGATATGTGCAGGGGCGCACTTGAGTATGGCGCAGCGGCAACGCCGCCGCCGGATTGGGAGAGGGGCATATGAGAAGCGACAGGGCGCTTTCCTACAAATACCTGCTGCTGATGGCATGCGGCTGGCTGCTGCTGATGCTGATGGGCGCCGCCGAAACGGCGGGGGCCGAGGCCAACTTCCTGCAGAAGCTCTGGGCCGAGATAGATTTCAACCTCATTCAGGGCGACCGGTATCTCATGATGCTGGACGGCCTCAAGGTCACGCTGTGCGTATCCGGCGTGGCCGCCGTGATAGGCTTTTTCCTGGGCATAGTGCTGGCGCTGATGCGCCTGTCCAATTTCCACGTAGGCAGCTTCTACCCGCTGCGCACGATAGCCTCGGTGTACGTGGACATAATCCGCGGCACGCCCGTGGTCGTGCAGCTGTTCATAATGTACTACATTGTGATGATATCCTGCACCAGCAAGACGATAGTCGCCTTCATCACCTTCGGCCTCAACAGCGCCGCCTACGTGTCCGAGATAATCCGCGGCGGCATACTGGCGGTCGACAAGGGCCAGACCGAGGCCGGGCGCTCGCTGGGCCTGAGCTCGTTCATGACCCTGCGGCTGATAGTGCTGCCCCAGATGATAAAGATAACGCTCCCCACGCTGCTCAACGAGATAATCGCGCTGCTCAAGGAGACGTCGGTGCTGGGCATGATAGGCCTGATGGACCTGGCCAAGTCGGGCGACTACATCCGCAGCCGCACCTACTCGCCCTATGTGCCCCTGTTCACCGTGGCGCTGATATACCTGGTCATGGTGACGATACTCTCCAACGTGTTCAAGAAGGTAGAGGGGAGGCTGCGCGAAAGTGATCTACGTTAAGGGACTTACCAAGGACTTCGGCTCGCTCAAGGTGCTCAAGGGCGTCGACCAGCACATCAAAAAGGGCGAAAAGGTGGTCATAATCGGGCCCTCCGGCTCGGGCAAGAGCACCTTCCTGCGCTGCCTCAACCTGCTGGAGGTGCCCTCCGGCGGGCAGATACTGTTCGAGGGCGTGGACATCACCTCCCGCAAGTGCGACATAAACAAGATACGCCAGAAGATGGGCATGGTGTTCCAGCAGTTCAACCTGTTCCCCCACCTGACCGTGATGGACAACATCACGCTCGCGCCGGTGCAGCTCAAGCGCATGACCAGGGACCAGGCCCGCGCCCGCGCCGAGGAGCTGCTCAAGCGCGTGGGGCTGAGCGACAAGGCCAGCGTGTACCCCCGGGCGCTCTCGGGCGGCCAGCGGCAGCGCATAGCGATAGTGCGCGCCCTGGCGATGGACCCGGACGTGATGCTGTTCGACGAGCCCACCAGCGCGCTCGATCCCGAGATGGTGGGCGAGGTGCTGGACGTGATGAAGACCCTGGCGCGCGACGGCATGACGATGGTCGTAGTGACGCACGAGATGGGCTTTGCCCGCGAGGTGGGCGACCGCGTGCTGTTCATGGACGACGGCCAGGTGCTGGAGGAGGGCACGCCGCAGGACATATTCAACTCGCCCAAACACCCGCGCACGCAGGACTTCCTGAGCAAGCTGCTATGACGGATGCAGAAGCGGCGGAGGAGATATCTCCCCCGCCGCTTTGTGTGTGACGGGGGCGGGGCGCAGGGCAGCGGGCGCGCCCGGCCCCTTATCGACAGACTGCGGCGGAGGAACTCATTCCTCCGCCGTAGTCTTTTCGCCGAACGGGCGGGATGTCGCGGCGATGTAATCGCCCGTTCGCCCGCTGAGGGAGGCGGCGCTCCGGACAGGCGCGCAGGCCACGAGGGCTAAAGGGTGGTTCGCCGCATACACGGGGCGGAGCGGTAAGGACGGCTCCGCGGCCGGGCTTCTACCAGCGCATTGCAGTTCATCACGCCATTGCGCCACTCCATATACTGCGGCGGGCGCGAGGGCCGCTCAAGCGCGCCGCGACAGGCTCCGCTTCTCCCATGAGGTCATGGCTGAGCTTCAAGCCGCGCTCGCCATCACGGGCGCGGAAGCGGCAAGCGGTGGGCGCGCCCGGGCCCTTATCGACAGACTGCGGCGGAGGAACTCATTCCTCCGCCGTAGTCTTTTCGCCGAACGGGCGGGATGTCGCGGCGATGTAATCGCTTACGGACTGTCCCGGGGCCTTGTCCGCCGAACATCTGTCGGCGGCGCCATCCGCCTGCAAAATAAGCTCCGGGCACGCCCGTCATGGCCGCTGCCCTCCCTTGCATCAATGGGATCCGGTGCCTGTCCGCCGGGTTCGGGGCAGTTTTACGGAGATGAACCTGCTCACCAGCCGCTGCTGCATCTGTCGGTTTC
>JBJEUC010000249.1:0-3278 GCA_051883635.1 Candidatus Fimadaptatus sp. | reverse complement strand
AGGCATACGGAAGCGTGCCGGCTTATGGCGAATGCGCGCGCTTTGCATCGCCGCCGCGCGCACCAAAAAGCAAAGCGGCGTCCGGCGGCACATATGCCGCATCGGACGCCGTGTCATAATTTGCCATATCGGGCGCACCCTGCGCAACAAAAAAGACCCGCCAGGCTCCAACCGGTGACCTGCGACGCGCGCCAAATTCCACTTAATGCTGCTACCTTCCGATCCTGACATGGTTCGTGGCATGACGCCGTACAGGGCCGATCTTCATCGCCTGACGAGCTATTTTATTATAGCACCGTTCGGGCCCAAGTGCAATAGCCTGCGCGTTAAAAAAGCGCGCCAGGTAGTCGGGAGGGAGCACTCTCCCCTGCCCACATCTGCGCGCATTCCGCTGTACACGCCGCCGGAAACGAATCAGCGCGAGAGGACCGTGGCCCTCCCGCGCTCTTGCGGAGCTTCTTTACGATACGCGGCGCGCCACCGCGCGTCAGTTGCCGCACTCCACGCTTATCTCATTGAACAGCGACAGCACGTCCTCAACGCGCGTGCTTTCCTTTTCGCTGCCACTGCGGTCCAGCACTATGTGACCCTGATGCATCATCACCAGCCGGTCGCCGTATTCGACGGCATGGCGCAGGTTGTGCGTCACCATGAGCGTGGTGAGATGCTTTTCGTTCACCACGCGGTTGGTCAGCTCCATAACTATCTCGGCGGTCTTGGGGTCCAGCGCCGCCGTGTGCTCGTCCAGTATCAGGAAGTCTATCGGGTTCATCGTCGCCATCAGCAGCGCCAGGGTCTGCCGCTGGCCGCCCGAGAGCGAACCCACGGTCACGCCCAGCTTGTCCTCCAGCCCCAGCCCCAGCGGCGCGAGCATGTCGCGGTAGGCGCCTATGCGGCGCTTGTTTATGCCCCAGCCCAGGCCGTAGGGCTTGCCCTTGTTGTCGGCCATGGCCAGGTTCTCCAGTATCGTCATGGTGGCGCAGGTGCCCTTGGCCGGATCCTGATACACGCGGCCCATGCGGGCATAGCGGCGGTATTCGCGCACACGCGTTATGTCCTTGCCGTCCATGAATATCGCGCCGCCCTCCACCGGTATCGAGCCGCACAGTATGTTGAGCAGGCTGGTCTTGCCCGAGCCGTTGCTGCCCACCACCGACACGAAGCTGCCCTCATCTACGCCGAACGAAAAGTCGCGGAACAGCACGTTTTCATGCACGGTGCCGGGGTTATAGACCTTGGTTATGTTCTTCAGCTCAAGCATGTATGCGCACCTTCTTCCGCCTGGTCTGGGAGGCCACCAGTATCACCAGGAACAGCACCGCTATCACCAGCTTCATGTCCGAGGCCTCCATGCCCAGCGATATCGCCACCGACACGCACGCCTTATACAGCACCGAGCCGATTATGACCATAGTAGTGCTCTTGACGAAGGAGAGCGAGCGGAATATGTTGGTGCCGATTATGACCGAGGCCAAGCCTATCACCATCGTGCCGGTGCCCATCGATATGTCGAAGAAGCGCTGCTGCTGGCACATCACTGCGCCCGAAAGCGCCACCAGCGCGTTGGCTATCATCAGTCCCATTATCTTGACCGCGCCCTGGTCGCGGCTGAGCGTGGTGACCACGGCGGCGTTATCGCCCGCCGCGCGCAGCAGGAAGCCCGCCTTGGTCTTGAGGAACCAGTCCATGACCAGCTTGGCGATGAGCACTATCACGAGGCATATGATGAGCGTGGAATATGGGCTCAGCCAGTCGGGCAGCGAGCGGGTGAAATCGCTCTTGAACAGCGTGTCGCCCGCAAACAGCGGCACGTTGGCCCTGCCCGCGATGCGCAGGTTGACCGAGTACAGCCCCGTCATGGTGATTATGCCGCTGAGCAGATCGCGGACTTTGCACTTTACGTGTATGAGGCCCGTTATCAGCCCGGCCAGCGCGCCCGCCAGCAGGCTGCATATGAGCGTGAGCCAGGGCGCGACGCCGCTAAGCGTAAGCACGGCCGAAACCGCCGCGCCCAGCGGGAACGAGCTGTCCACGGTAAGGTCCGGAAAGTCCAGTATGCGATAGGTTATCAGCAGTCCCAGAGCAAGTATGCCGTATATCAGTCCCTGCTCAAGCACGTCGGTTATCATGCCGATGGTCATGGAAACACCCTGCCTTCTGTATGCTCTGCGCGCTAAGCGGCGCGCGTCCGGATGCCGCAAATGGTCCAGCCCGCTTGTCACGCGGGCTGAACCGTTCATGCCTTGCTATTGCCCGGGCTATCAGGCCGCGGGCTCCTCGGTCGCCGTTACGTCTATCGCGCGCTCGGTCAGCTCCGCGGGCACCTCTATGCCGTACTGGCTCAGCGCATCGGGGTTGATGTACAGGTAGGAATTGGAGATTATCTCAAAGGGTATCTCGGAGGCGGCAGCCTCGCCGCTGAGCACGCGGGCGGCCATGCGTCCGGTCTGACGGCCCAGCTCCAGGTACTCTATGCCCTCGGAGGCGACGCAGCCGTTGACTACCTGCTCTATCTCGCTGCCGTAAACGGGCTTGCCGGCTTCCTGGGACTTCTCCAGCACCACGGCCAGGTAGCTGACCACGGTGTTATCGGTGAGGTTGGTGGTGCAGTCGACCTGCGGCAGCAGCGACTCCAGCGCCATGGGCAGATCTGCGCCGGTCGATATGCCCTGGTCGATTATCTCAAAGCCGTAGTTCGGCGCCAGCTCCTTGTAGGTGGCCAGCGTGGAATCGCTGTTGGTCTCGCTGGTGGTGTGCAGTATGCCTATCCTGGTCGCCTCGGGCTGCAGCGCGCGGATCAGCTTGAGCTGGGCCTCAACGGGCAGCTGGTCGGAGGTGCCGGTTATCTCGCCGGGGTTGGTGCCGTCGGCGTTGGCCAGGCCGGAGCCCACCGGGTCGGACACGGCGGTGTAGATGACCGGTATCCTGCCCTCGGCCGCGTTGAAGGCGGCGGCGGCGGCGGGGGTCGCTATCGCGCAGATCATGTCGCAGGTCTCGGCGAACTGCGCGGCTATGAGCGCGGTGTTGCCGGTATCGGTCTGAGCGTTCTGGTAAACGAACTCAACGTTCTCGCCCTCCACGTAGCCGGCCTCGGCCAGGCCTTCGATGAAGCCGTTGCGGCAGTTGTCCAGCGAGCCGTGCTCGGCAAACTGCAGTATGCCTATCTTGATTACCTTTGCCTCGTCAGCGGAAGCGACGCTCATCATCATGAGCGCAGTAGCGATGGCCAGCAGTACGCAAACAAACCTTTTCAACATGGGGATTCCTTCCTTTCTGAC
>JBJEUC010000248.1:0-13769 GCA_051883635.1 Candidatus Fimadaptatus sp. | reverse complement strand
CCGGTTTCTTTTTTTCATTCGTCCGTGACTTCGCGGACGGTTTTTTTGTTTTGGGAGGCTACTGTGCATAGAAAAAGCCCGCCGGATAGTGCATCCGGCGGGCAGCGCATTCACTTCAGCTCGTCCAGCTCCCTGAGCCAGGCATCCGCGCAGGCGTCCGAGGGCATCCTCAGGTCTCCGCGCGGCGACAGCGCCACCGAGCCTATCTTGGGCCCGTCCGGCAGGCAGGAGCGCTTGAACTGCTGCTGGAAGAAGCGCCGGTAGAAGGTGCGCAGCCACTTGAGTATGGTCGCGCGGTCGTAGACATCGCCCAGCGCATGCTCGGCCATGCGCAGCACCTTGCGCGGCGGATAGCCCCAGCGCAGCGCGTAGTAGAGGAAGAAGTCGTGCAGCTCATACGGCCCCACCAGATCCTCGGTCACCTGCGATATCTCGCCGTCCCGCGCGGGCAGCAGCTCGGGGCTCACGGGGGTGGCGAGTATGTCCAGCAGCGTGTCGCGCAGCGCGCCCTCGCCCGCGTCCAGCGCCGCATAGCGCACTATGTGGCGTATCAGCGTCTTGGGCACAGATGCGTTCACGCCGTACATGGACATGTGGTCGCCGTTGTAGGTGGCCCAGCCCAGCGCCAGCTCACTCAGGTCGCCCGTGCCCACCACCAGACCGCCGGTGCGGTTGGCGACGTCCATGAGCACCTGCGTGCGCTCGCGCGCCTGGGAGTTTTCGTAGGTCACGTCCAGCAAGTCCTCGCTGTGGCCTATGTCGGCAAAGTGCTGGCGCACGGAGCGCGTTATGTCTATGCGCATAAGCTCCGCGCCCAGCAGCTCGGTCAGGCGCTCGGCATTGGACTTGGTGCGCTGCGTGGTGCCAAAGCAGGGCATGGTGATGGCCTTCACGTCGCGCCGGTCGCGGCCCAGCACGTCCATCGCCCGCACGGCCACTATCAGCGCCAGGCTGGAGTCCAGCCCGCCCGATATGCCCACCACCGCGCTGCGCGCATGGGCATGCTCTATGCGCTTGGCCAGCCCCGCCGCCTGCATGCGCAGTATGGTCTCGCAGCGGCTGTCCAGCGCCTGCGCGTCGCCCGGAATGAAGGGGTGCGGCGATATGAAGCGCGTGAGGGTCGTGACCTCCGGCGTGAGGCTGAAGGGGATTTCGGCATAGTCGCGCGGCGCGCAGGCGCGGGTGTGCATGCGCCTGCGCTCGAATACGAGTCGGCTCACGTCGAGCTCGCTGACCGTCAGGCCGTTCTTGAACAGCTCGCTTTCGGCCAGCAGGCTGCCGTTTTCGGCTATCATGTTGTGCCCGGCGAACACCATGTCGGTGGTGGACTCGCCGTCCCCGGCGTCGGCGTATATGTACCCCGCCACCAGCGAGCCGCTCTTGGACTTGACCAGCAGGCGGCGGTAATCGGCCTTGCCTATGGTCTCGTCCGAGGCGGACAGGTTGCATATGACCGTCGCGCCCGCCGCAGCCAGCCCCACCGAGGGGGTATCAGGCACCCACAGGTCCTCGCATATCTCGACGCCGACCGCCAGCTCGGGCAGCTCCGCGCAGCGCAGTATCACGCGGCGGTCCAGGGGCACGTCTGCCCCGGCGATGCGCGCATGGAGCCGGCCCTCGGGCGCGGGGGTGAACTGACGGCGCTCGTAGAACTCGCCGTATTCGGGCAGATTGGCCTTGGGTATGAGCGCCAGCACCTGCCCGCGGCATATCGCCGCCGCGCAGTTGTACACATTGCCCTCGACGCTCACCGGCAGGCCCACCAGGGTGAGCATGTCCAGCTCGCGCGTGGCGGCCAGCACGGACTCAAGGGCGCGGCGCGCGCCGTCCAGCAGCGTGTCCTGCAGGAACAGATCGCCGCAGGTATAGCCGGTCAGGCACAGCTCCGGCAGCGTGAGCAGCTTTACGCCCGCGCCTGCGGCCTGCTCCATTATGGCCGTTATCGACCTTGCGTTGAACTCCACGTCGGCCACCCGTATGCGGGGCGTGGCGGCGGCCACCTTTATAAAGCCCTGATGCATTGCTCGATGCTCCTTTTGTCTGAATAGGTGTGGGTGCGCGCGCTCAGCGCAGGGGCGGCAGCACGGGCGCGTGCAGCCCGTTGCGGCGCAGGTAGTCCTCGCGCAGTATCGCGTACAGCGCCACGTCCACATAGCGGCCCTTGTTGTACAGCCGCCCGCGCACGCAGCCCTCGTACAGCATGCCGCACTTGGCCATAACGCGCCCGGAGGCGGGATTGTCCACCTCATGCTGCGCCTCTATGCGGTGCAGCCCCAGGTTCAGGAATCCTTCGTCCAGCACGGCCTCCAGCGCCTCGCTCATTATGCCGCGGTTCCAGTAATCCCGCGCCAGCGAATAGCCCACCTCGGCCGAATGATGGTCGCGGTTTATCCACATGAAGCCTATCGTGCCTATCAGCCGGTGGTTTTCCTTGAATTCAATGCCCCAGCTGGCGGGCAGATCCTGGCGGTATTGCCGCACGGCATAGCGTAGATAGCCGCGCGATTCGCCAATGGAGGTATGGGCGTCCCACAGCACGTGGCGCGCGACCTCCGGATCGCGGCTGTATTCGTACATGTCCTGCGCGTCGGTCATGCGCAGCTTGCGCAGTATCAGCCGCTCGGTCTCAAGCTGGGGCAGGTCGTGGAAGAATCCGTCGATGTTCATAGGTCGCCTCCCGCCCGGCGCGGCGGGCCGCAGCACGCCGCTGAATTTGAGTTTCTTTATCATGGGTATTCGGCTCTTCCTGAGCGCCTAAGCATCGGGCGCGTCGTATTCAAACACGTTCACGCCCTCGCTCAGCAGCAGCGGGCAGCGCTCGCCCGGCAGCAGCGCGCTGCCGCCGTCCTCCCGCACGGGCCCGAACGCAATACAGTCCGCCATGTTTATGTACTGGTCGCCCTTGCGCTTTACCTGCGCGGGCTCAAGGCGCTCCAGCGCCTCCAGCTCGCACTCGCCGCGCGTGAGCATGGGGTAATCGCGCACGCATACGCCGCCTGTGCGCCAGCCGGTCAGCCGCAGCAGGCAGGCCGCGCACTCGTTGGCGGTCACGAACGTGAGCTCGCCTATGTGCCCCTCGCCGCCGCTGACGAACTCGGCCCGGCTGAGCACGCGCCCACGGCTGTCGTACAGCTCGGCGCGCACGCGCTCAAAGCGGCCGCGCGTGAATATGGGCACGCTCACCGTAGCGCCCGGCGCAAAGGCAATGCCCTCCGGGCGCGCATATACTCCGTACTCCCGCCACGCGGCGCGCAGGGCGTAGTACGCCGGGCGGGGCCTGCCCTCGTCGAACAGGTCGCCTGAGACAATGCGCCCCCAGCCGCCGCCCAGGTCGAAGGCCGCCCCGGCGTCGGCTTCGGCCGCGCGGCCCACATACTGTGCCTGCAAGTAGCGCGCGATGCGGCTCAGGCGGGCTATGTCGCCCAGCGCGCAGCCGCCCAGCGCTTCGCGCATCTGCGCCGCGAACTCATCGTCCATGCCCAGCGCGCGCCGCGCCATGTCGGGCAGGGGCCGCTCGGGCGGAGCAAGCCTGCGCATGCCCATGACCTGTATCCAGGTGGGCTCGGGCAATGCCCCGGGGGCGCGCAGGCAGGCGTGCGGAGTGCGCGCGGCGCAGGGGGATATGACCTCGGCACCCGCCTCGTCGGCGCGGCACAGGAAGGCCTCGGGCAGATACGCGCCCTCGCGCGCGTAGAAGCGCTGGGCGCCCGCGTCGAGCAGCGCGTCCAGCCGCGCCGCCATTGCCTCGCCGTCGGCCAGGGCCACGGTGTGCGGGGCGGTGGCGGGCGCGGAGGCAGGCGCTATCCAGCCGACGCGCTCATCGCAGGCGTCGCCCGCGCGCAGCACGGTGAGCAGCACCCGCATCGCGCGCGGGTCGCCCTGCGCGGCCGGGCGCAGCGTGTGCTCCAGTCGGGCGCGGCGCGCGCCGAGCTGCTCCTCGAACTCGAACGCGCCCAGCGCCTCCTCGCCGCAGGATACCGCGTAGCGGAACACGTAGCGCCCGGCCGCATGCGCGCTCACGTCGACCCGGGCGCTTATCGAGTCCGGGCCGGAGCTGAGCGCCCAGGAGCGTATGTGCAGGCTCCAGCAGCCGCGCAGCGCCGCGCCGCCCAGTATGCCGCGCGTTTCGCCCGGGGCGAACTCCAGCCGCAGCGAGTTGGCCCCGGCGCGCACGCAGCCCGTTATGTCCAGCTCCAGCGGGCCGTCCGCGAACTCGCCCGCAGCCTCGCCGTTTACGTATATCGTGCCCCGGCCGGCCAGGCGTTCAAACTCCAGATAGGTGCGCTCGCTGCGCCAATCGTCCAGCGGCAGCACGCCCTCCAGCGCAAAGGCGCGGTTGTAGGCCCACTCGCACTCCAGCGCGCCCATGCCGCTGAAGCGGTCGGTCAACAGCCCGGCCTCGCTGAGGGCGTGGTCTATCGTATAGGGCGGGGTGACGGCGCTGGGCGCGACGCCGCTGCCCGTGAGCCTGTAAGCGATCTCCAGCCTTTTTGTGCGCATGCGGCGCCTCCTAACGGGTATTTGGTCGCGGAGCGGTCACTTTACGCCGTACTGGGCGAGATAGGCTTCCATGCGCTCGCGCATGGCGTCGTCTATGTAGACCTTGCCGTCGACCGGGTGGTCGTGCAGCATGTCGATTATCTCGCGGGTGCTTACGAGCGAATAGGTGGGTATGCCGAAGGTCTGCTCGACCTCCTGCACGGCGGAGAGGTCGCCCTGGCCGCGCTCCATGCGGTCGACGGATATCACCAGCGCGTCTATCGTGACGTTGGCGGCGGCCTTGAGCAGCGGCACGGTCTCGCGCACGGAGGTGCCGGCGGTGATGACGTCCTCGATTATGATAACGTGGTCGCCGTCTTTGGGCTGCATGCCCACTATCACGCCGCCCTCGCCGTGGTCCTTGGCCTCCTTGCGGTTAAAGGCATAGCCCATGTCGACGCCGTGGTTGAGATACAGCGCGGAAGCGCAGGCCACCGAGAGCGGTATGCCCTTGTAGGCGGGGCCGAACAGCAGCTGCGCGCCGGTGAGGCCATTGTCGACTATGCAGCGGGCGTAGTGTTCGCCCAGCTGAGCCAGCTGTGCGCCCGTGCGGTACTTGCCCGTGTTGACGAAATAGGGCGTCTTGCGCCCGGATTTGGCGGTGAAATCTCCAAAGGTTAGCACGCCGCTGCGCACCATGAATTCTACAAACTCCAGCTTGGCGTTCATTGCGCATACCTCCGAATAAACTCAAAATGCGGAACGCGGAGCAGCGCGCTCCCGTCCCGCATAATAATAACACAATCCCGTAAAAATTGCTACCGCGCCAGGCGTTTAATCCAGCGATAGCGGTTGCACACGACAAACGCCGTGCCGCACTTGAGCACCTGGTCGCACTTGAGGAATATGAACACTATCACCGGATCCAGATTCCATACGAAAGCGCCCAGCAGCGACAGCGGCAGCACGAAGCCCCACATGAATATGATGTCGTTCCACATCTGCACCTTGGGGCTGCCGCCCGAGCGCACTATGCCCGAGAGCACGGCGACCTGATAGCTGGTGCCCACGCCCGTGACGGACAGCACGGTCATGAACTTAAGGCTCATCGCCCGCGTTTCGGGCGAGAGCTCGCTGTACAGCATGAGTATCGGCTCGCGCACCGTGAACAGCATGAGCCCGGTGAACACGCCTATGGCCAGGAATATCACCTGCAGCGTGCGGGAATAGGCCTTGACCAGCTCCCGGTCGTCGCGGCCCACGGCCTTGCCTATCAGTATGCCCGCGGCGCTGGCCGAGCCGTAGCACAGCACCGAGATTATCTGGAACACCGAATTGGCCACCGATGAGGCGGCCGTGGCCACCACGCCCAGGCGGCCCAGTATGGCGGCCTGCACCATCATGGCCGCGCCCCAGAACGCGCTGGTGAGCATCACCGGCAGCGCGGCGCGCGTGAAGTCGCGGGTCAGCTCGCGGTCGCGCAGCAGCGCGTCGCGCGGGCGGAGGTTAAGCACCTTCTCGCGCTTAAGTACATATACCAGCACCACCGCCAGCTCGACTATGCGCGCGACCAGCGTCGCCAGCGCCGCGCCGTAGGTGCCCAGCTGCGGCATGCCCAGCCGGCCGAATATCAGCCCGTAGTTGAGCGTTACGTTTATCAGCAGCGTGCATATGGATATCCATGTGCCCAGCCGCACGTTCTCTATGCCGCGCAGCGCCGATAGGAGCGTGTTGCTTATGCAGAACACCACGTAGGAGAAGGCGATTATCTGCATGTACTTGACGCCCTCGGCGATGACGGCCTCGTCCTGTATCAGCATGAGCATCAGCTGACGGGGGAATATGAGCGTGGCCAGGGTCATTATGACGCCCGTGACCACGCATACGCGCAAGGCTATCGCGATGACCTTTTTTATGGCGGGTATGTTCTTGCGGCCCCAGTACTGGGCTATCAGCACCAGCATCCCTTCGCCCGCGCCGCTGACTATCATCTGCAGCAGAAACTGTATCTGATTGACCTGCGCCACGCCCGCCAGCGCGCTCTCGCTGTAACTGCCCAGCATGATGTTGTCGGCCAGCGAGACGCTGGTGACTATCACGTTCTGCAGCGCAATGTAAAACAACAGGCGGAAAAAGCGCGCATAGAAGTCGCGGTCCCGCGTGAAAAAGGGTTGCCTTACGGCCTTTTGCATTATATCGTGCCTCCATAGATCAAATTGGCCCTTGAGCCCATTGTAGACCACGGCAAACGGATTGTCAACGCGCACCATAAAAATTAAAGGGCGGCGCGCAGGGGAAGCGGCGGTATTTGCGGGCGAAAACCACATATCACGGCGCAAAAAAGCGCTCCCCCGGCGCATACTGCGTCCGGAAAAGCGCTTTCGCTTCGGCGGGAGCCGGAGCCTCCTGCGGGAACCTGCCCCGTCCGTCGGCCGGGCACTCCTTACAGGCAAAGCACCCGGCGCATTTGCGCCGGGTGCAAACGTATGCGCGCTCGTGCGCAGCCCCTGGGCGGAGCAGCGTCAGTTCAGCCGCACGGCCGTGCCCGATACCGTCACCATGAGCATGCCGTTGTCGGAGCCCAGCACCTCGTAGTCCATCTTGACGCCCACTATCGCGTCGGCGCCCATCTGCTCCGCGCGCTGCGCCATCTCCTCTATGGCCTGCTCGCGCGCCTGCATCAGCTCCTCCTCGTAGGCCTGCGAGCGCCCGCCGAATATGTTGCGCAGCGAGGCCGCCATATCGCGCATGAAGTTGACGCCGGTTATCACCTCGCCGAATACTATGCCGCCGTATGCGGTTATCGTGCGTCCTTCGACGCTGCCGGTGGTGGTTATTATCATCGTTCATGCCTCCCCGTATTCGTTCTATGGGATATTATAGCATGAGCGGGAGGGTCTGTCATTGGCGTTTGATTAGATTGCGCGCAGAAACGGCGCAGCGCGGCAAAAAAAGCGCCGCTCCCACGGCCGCGCCATATGGCGCGCGGGAAGCGGCGCGGAAGACCTTCGGCTCAGCCGAACGACTTCATGTAGCTCACGTAGTGGGCGAACACTATGCCGGGCTCCTCGAGGGTGACGTCCCAGCGCTTGAGCCATTCGAGCGAATAGAAGCCGTCGTAGCCGCCCGCGGTGGTGACGTCGATTATCTGCTCCAGCGGCAGGTCGCCGTAGCCCAGTATCGCGTAGCGCGCGCGGCCGTCCTGCATGGTGGAGTCCTTCATGTGCATGTGGCGCACGTACTTGCCCAGGTTGTCCCAGGTGGTCTGGGCGCTCTCGCCGTAATAGCGGTAGGGGTGGTTTACGTCCCACAGCGCGGCCACGCCGGGCGAGTCGATGTCGTCCAGCAGCCTGCGCAGCTTTTCGCTCTGGGCCCATACGCCGTTGGTCTCCATGAGGAGGGTCACGCCCTTGGCCTGCGCCAGCGCGCCGCAGCGCTGCGCCAGATCGCGCACATATACCGCGTCCACCTGGCCGGTGGGCTGGGCCACGCCCGCGCAGCCCATTATGCGCACATAGGGCACCTCCATCGCGGCGGCGAGGTCCACATAGGCCGCTATCTCGCGCAGTATCTCATCCTCGCGCTCGCGCACGTGCAGGCAGATGTCGCTGGTGAGGCAGCTGACCGCAAGGCCCAGCTTCTTCAGCTGCGCCTTGGTGGCGGGCAGCTGCTCGGTGCCGAACTGGGGTATCGAGGGCGCGGATATGTCCTTGCCCACGCCGCGCACCTCTATGCCGTCGTATTTGAGGTCGGCTGCGGTGGTGATGATATCGTTCCAGTTCCAACGCGGGCAGCCGAGGGTGGAAAAACTTATCTTCATGATGACGCCTCCTTGTGTATTTGCGTGAGCGCCCGCGCGTCGGAGGACGCGGACGACGGGATCGGGTCAGGCCCTTGGGCATATGCCCCGGGAGCCGGACGGATTCAGTCCCATTCCAGCAGGCCGTGCTTTTCCATATAGGCCTGCTGCGCGTCCATGTAATCGTCGAGGAAGCTGGCTATGCGCAGCTCGCGATCGCCGCTTATGCCCCGCTCGGCGCATATCCTGTCCAGCAAAAACTCAAATGCGTCGTCGTCGTCATAATAGGAATCGCCCATGGAGCCGTCCTCGGCGAGCACGCCGGCCGACTTCATGTATTCAAGATCCGCGTCTATGGCCTCGCGTACCAGCGCCTCTATCGACATGCCCAGATCGCTGTACGCCTTGGGATCCATTGCGCTGACTATGCTGCGCACGGCTTCTTCTCGGTCATAGCCCTTCATATCGAAGATTCCTCCATTTTTTCGCAGAGCGTTGTTTGCGCGCATCGCGCGCGGGTTTGCAGGAACATTATACCATCAGCGCTTCAAACTCCGCAAGCACCTGTTCAAAGAAATCCAGCGCCTGATTGACCGGGTCGGGGGTGGACATGTCCACGCCGGCCACCTTGAGCGCCTCTATGGGCGGCACGCTGGAGCCCAGCTTGAGGAAGCGGATGTAGTCCTCGGGGCCCTTTTCCAGTATCTGCCCGGAGAGCGCCACCGCCGCCGAGAAGCCCGTGGCGTACTGATACACGTAGTAGGCGCGGTAGAAGTGCGGTATGCGCATCCACTCGTAGCGCACGGTGTCGCCCACCTCCATGCCGGGATAGTACTGGCGGATGAGGTCCTCGTACAGCGCGCAGAGGCTGTCCTTTGTGAGCGGCTCGCCGGATTCGGCCTGCGCGTGCGCCTTCATCTCGAACTCGGCGAACTGGGTCTGGCGGAACACGGTGGTGCGGAACTGCTCCAGCAGGTGGTTGAGCAGGTAGGCGCGCTGGCGCTTGTCGGTGGTGGTTTTGAGCAGGTCGCGCATCACCAGCATCTCGTTGCAGGTAGAGGCGACCTCGGCCACGAACAGCGAGTAGTCGCTGGTGGGGTAGGGCTGCGCGCCCGAGGAGTACCAGGTGTGCATGGCGTGACCCATCTCGTGGGCTATGGTCATGCGGTTGTCCAGCGTGGGCTGGTAGTTGAGCAGCACGTAGGGATGCACGCCGTATGCGCCGGTGGAATAGGCGCCGCTGGTCTTGCCGCGGTTTTCATATACGTCTATCCAGCGCTGGTCTATGGCCGCGCGCAGCTGGTCGGTGTATTCCTTGCCCATGACCGAGAGCGACTTGACCACCTCGGCATAGGCCTCCTCATAGGGCAGCCCCATGTCCACGTCGCCGACGATGGGCGTGTACATGTCGTAGGGGCGCACGGTCTCAAGCCCCAGCAGCCGGCCGCGCAGCCTGATGTAGCGCTCCATCGCGCCGAAGCGGCCGTGCACGGCCTTAATGAGGTTATCGCACACCGAGCGCGGTATCTCGTTGCCGTACAGCGCGGCCTCGAGCGTGTCGGCGTACTTGCGCGCGCGGGCGGTGAATATGTCGCCCTTTACGCTGGAGGAGTAGGTGGTGGATATGGTGTTGCCCCACTTGCCCAGCGTGAGCATGAGGCCCTCCCAGGCATTCTTGCGCACCTCGCGGTCGGCGCTCTCCAGCAGGGGTATGAAGTTGCCGTGGGTTATCTCCACGTCGTTGCCCTCGGCGTCCTTGATGGTGGGGAAGGTCATGTCGGCGTCGCACATCATGGAGTAGATGTTGTCGGGCGCGCGCTGCATTTCGGCGGTGGAGGCCATGAGCGTCTCCAGCTCGCGGCTGAGGGTGTGCGGGCGCTGGCGCAGCACGCCCTTGAGATATACGCGGTAGTCGCCAAAGTCCTCGCGCGCCATCGCCGCGGTTATGTAGTCCTCGCTGAGCGAGAGCAGCTCGGGCTCTATGAAGGCCACGGCCTGCATGAAGCTCTGGTACAGCTGCATCGCCATGTCGCTCAGACGCTGATAGGTCGAATCGCCGTTGTCCTCGTCGCGGCGGCAGTTGGCATATACGAACAGCAGCTCCAGCCGGCGGCTCAATCCGAACATGCTCTTAAGCGCGCGCAGGAGGCTCTCCTCCTCGCCCAGCGTGCCGGCCAGCGCGGCCAGGCCCTCCAGCTCCGCCTTTACTGCGCCCCATTCGGCCTCCCAGGCTTCGTTGCTGGGGAATATGGCCGTCATGTCCCACTTGTAGTTGTCGGGTATCTGTGCGCGGGTCCTTATCTCGTCCATGTGGCTTACCTCCCGGCCTGCCGCGCGGCCCGGTGCGGGCGGCTGCGGCGGCTGTTTATTTGCGTTATGTATGCCGGCGGCGCGCGGGCCTGCGCGCTTGTCCGGCGGGAATATTATACCATACTATCGCACCGTTGACAAATGCGCGCGCTGCGGCTCAATAGCCCAGCTTGATGGCCTTTTTGAACACCTTGGCCGCCAGCGGCGCGGCTACGTCGCCGCCGTGGCCGCCGTTTTCCACCACTATCGCCAGCGCCAGCGGATGCTCCGCGTCGGCGCAGTAGCCCACGAACCAGGCGTGGGGCTTTACGGCGCTGGAGGAGGATACCTCGGCAGTACCGGTCTTGCCGGCTATCGTGTAGCCGTCCACCTGCGCGCGCGTGCCGGTGCCGCTTGCGACCGTCTTTTCCATGTAGTCCTTCAGCACGGCGGCCGTGCCGGAGGAGAGTATGCGCCGGTACGCGCTGGCGCCGGCCAGCGCCTGCGGTATGCCGCTGTCGCCCACTATCGAGGACACCAGGCGCGGCTCCATCATCACGCCGTCGTTGGCCACCGCTCCGGCTATCATGGCCATATGCAGCGGCGTGGCCAGCACGCGGCCCTGGCCTACGCCGGACCAGGCCAGCTCAAAGTCGCTTTCGGTATCGGGGAACCGGCTTTCGTAGACCACTATGTCGCGGAAGAGGAAGTTGTTGTTGAAGCCCATCGCCTCGGCCTTGCTCTTGAGCCTGCCGTTGCCCAGCTCCAGCGCCAGCGAGCCGAAGGTCAGGTTGCAGGAGCGCGTGAAGGCGCTCTCCAGCGTGAGGTCGCCGTGGCCGTTGCCCTCGTTGTCGGTCACGGCGCCCTCGCCCACGGCCATCTCGCCCGAGCAGTAGAACTCGCGCCGGTCAACGCCGTCCAGCGACTCCAACGCGGCGGCCAGCGTGACTATCTTGAAGGTGGAGCCGGGCGGGTACAGGCCCTGGGTCGCGCGGTTGAGATAGGGCGCGTCCGCGTCCTCGTCGGAGCGCCGGGCCACGCGCTTGGGGTCGTAGGTGGGCAGCGAGACCATGGCGTACACTTCGCCCGTGCGGTAGTTGAGCAGCGCGACCGCACCGCTCTTGCCCTCGGGGAAGGCCTCCATTATGTACTTGCTCAGCTCGGCGTCTATCGTCAGGTGTATGTCGGAGCCGCGCTGCTGCGCGCCGCTTATCCATTGGGTGAGCCGGTCGAATATGTTGCTGGACAGCCCCAGCAGCGTGGAGGCATAGAAGGTCTCCACTCCGGTGCCGCTCATGCCCAGCGTGTCGCCCACGGTCTGCGACACCGCGCGCCGCAGGCTGGAGGAGGAGTTGTACACGCGGGTGCCGTCGTCGTCGGTCGTGGCCAGCACCACGCCGTTGCGGTCGATTATGTCGCCCGCGATGACGCTCTTGCGCGCGGCGGCCAGGCGGGTATTGCTGGAGCTGTTGGTCCAGCGGTTGCCGTTGAGCATTACGGTATAGTTGAGGTAGCCTATCAGCACCAGTATGCAGCACAGCAGCAGCGAGCCCACCAGGCGCATGTTGCGGCGCAGTTCCTTCATTTTGCGTTCACCTCCCTTGGGGCCTATACGCCCTCGCGCAGGGCCTTTTGCCGCTCCTGCCGGTTGAGCGAGGATATGCCCAGCAGTATCCCTATCAGCATCATGCAGCTTATCAGCGACGAGCCGCCCGCGCTCACAAACGGCAGCGTGACGCCGGTGAGCGGTATCATCTTGGTCACGCCGCCCACTATCACGAAGGTCTGCACGGCCAGCATCAGCGTCGCGCCAAAGGCCATGAGGCTGTGGTAGGCGGTGGAGGCCTCAAGCGCTATCCTTATGCCGCGCATGAACAGGAAGCAGTACATGAGCAGCATGCACACGGCGAAGAATATGCCGAACTCCTCGCATATGGCGGCAAATATGAAGTCGGTATGGTAGTAGGGTATCATGCGGGGCGTGCCCAGCCCCAGGCCCAGGCCGAATACGCCGCCCGAGCTGATGGCGATGAGCGCCTGCACTATCTGATAGCCCTTGTCCTGCGGGTCGCGCCAGGGGTTAAGCCATATCTCCACGCGCGTGCGCACATGGTCGAACATGTAGTACGCGCCTACCGCTCCCACGCAGCCGCTGGCCAGCCCCAGGCCCGTGAGCATGAGGTTGCTGGTGGATATGTAAAACAGCCCCAGCGTGAGGAAGAAGTAGATGAGCAGCGTGCCCAGGTCGCGCTGCACCGCCAGCAGTATCAGGCACATGGCGACGGAATAGCCTATGGCCGGCAGCATGCGGCCCAGCCCGCGCTTTTGCGCAAACGCCGAGGAGAGTATCATCAGCAGCAGTATCTTGACGAACTCGGAGGGCTGAAAGCCTATGTTCACGCCCAGCCGCTTGAACGTGACCCAGTTGCGCGCGCCGTTGGTCCAGCCGCCTATCACCGGCATCATGGGCAGCAGCATCAGCACCGCGCCCACCGCCATCGCCGCCCAGGACCACTTCTCCCAGCGCGTCATGCGGCGCACTATCACTATCGCCGCCAGCATCGCCGCGCAGGCTATTATGAAAAATATCGCCTGGCTGCGTGCAGTCTCGGCCTTGGTTATGTCCTCAAGCGTGACCATGCCTATCGAGCAGAGCAAAAGCGTTATCAGCAGCAGCGGCCGGTCGGCGTGCCATACCCGCTCCACAATCATCGAAAGCGTCAGCGTGCCCAGCGGGAAGGCGGCCGCCAGTATCAGCGCCTGCGGGTCGGCCGGCTGGGTCTTGAGCGCTATCAGCACAAACGCGCTTATCTGGAACAGTATCAGCACATACGTGAGCAGCCGCTCGACCGACTCGCGCGCGCGGCGGGCGCGCGCGGTGTCATACGAGTGGGTCTGCAGCCGGCGCTTGCGTTCGGATTCCTGAATAGTGTTCTTTCCCATAATCAGCTCCGCCGTGCGCGCCGCGGTGCGGGCGCATCGTCATCGTCAGAAAAGTTGTCGGGTTCGTAGTCGGGCAGCTCGTCCGTGAGCGTGGGCGGGTCGAACTCCCGCCGGGGGTCGGGCTCCGAAGGGCCGAACTCGTCGTCGAACTCGTGCTCGAAGGGCGATATCTCCTCGTCAAAGCCCTCGCCCTCGGCGCTGGCGGCGTCTATGGAGCGGCCCTCGCCGCCGGTCTCGTATTCCACGGTCACGTCGTACA
>JBJEUC010000247.1:0-3292 GCA_051883635.1 Candidatus Fimadaptatus sp. | reverse complement strand
CTGCTGGACGTGGGCTCATGGAGCTGGCTGGACGCGGCGCGGCTCACGGAGCTCAGGCAGACCACGCTCATGTACGACGGCGGCGACGCGGAGGTGGCGGGCATGTACCTGGGCGAGAACCGCCTGCCCGTGGACGTGTCCGCGCTGCCGGAGCATGTGCGCATGGCCTTCGTCGCCGCCGAGGACGCGCGCTTTTTCTCGCATCACGGCATAGACCTGTGGCGCATAGGCGGTGCGATGCTGACCAACCTGAAAAGCGGCGGCTATGCGCAGGGCGCCAGTACCATATCGCAGCAGCTGATAAAGCTCACCCACCTCACGGCCGAAAAGACGCTTTCGCGCAAGGCGAACGAGGCGGTGCTGGCGCTCATGCTGGAGGCGCGCTATTCCAAGGAGGAGATACTGGGCATGTACATGAACGCCGTCTACTTCGGCCACGGCGCGTACGGCATCGAGGCGGCGGCGCGGGCGTACTTCTCCAAGGGCGCCTCCGAGCTGACCGTGGCCGAAAGTGCGCTCATGGCGGCGGTCATCAAGTCGCCCTCGGGCTACGCGCCCCACATAGCGCCCGAAAAGGCGCAAAAGCGCCGCGACTGGGTGCTGGGCGAGATGGAGAGGCTGGGCTTCATATCGCCCGAAGAGCGCGCCGAGGCGCAGGCAAGCGCCATCGCGCTCAACGAATCGCACGGCAGCCTGCCCGAGTACGGCTGGTACATCGACTACGCGCTGGGCGAGGCCGAGCAGGCGCTGGGCCTCACGCCCGACGAGCTGCTCATGGGCGGTTACCGCATATACACCGAGCTGGACGCCGCGCTGCAGTCCGAGGCGCAGCGCATATTCGATTCGGCCGCGTTCCCGGTCGACGGCGCGGACGGCACGCGCTGCCAGGGTGCGCTGTGCGCGGTGGAGAACGGCTCCGGGGCGATACGCGCGCTGGTGGGCGGCCGCGAATACGAGGTGCGCCGCGGACTCAACAGGGCCACGGACGTGCGCCGGCAGCCCGGCTCGGCGATAAAGCCGCTGGCGGTGTATGCACCGGCTGTGGATAAGTTCGGATACCTGCCCACCAGCTTCCTGAGCGATGTGCCCACCGATTTCGACGGCTGGTCGCCGCGCAACGCGGGCGACAGGTACCGCGGCATCGTGACGCTCCGGCAGACGGCGATGTCCTCTATAAACGTGGCCACGGTGGAGCTGCTCAGCCGCATAGGCGTGAAGGCGGGCGTGGAGTTCCTGCACTCGGTGGGCATCGGGACCGACCCGCGCGACGAGGTGCTGCCGCTGGCGCTGGGCGCGATGACCTACGGCGTGTCGCCGCTGGAGCTGTGCGGGGGCTATTCGGCGCTGGCCTCGGGCGGAGTGTACAGGCAGCCCTATGCCATCAGGCGCATACTGGACGCGCGGGGCCGCGTCGTGTACGAGCATGACGGCGGCGCGCGGCGCGTGATGAGCGAGCAGAGCGCCTACATCATGACCAGCATGCTCAAGAGCACAGCTGCGCGCGGCACGGCCTCGCGGCTGAGCGCGCTGGGCGCGGAGGTCGCCGCCAAGACCGGCACGGCCGCGCTCGGTCAGGGCAGCGACGGCAACCGCGATATCTGGCTGGCCGCCTATACGCCCGGCATATCGGTGAGCGTGTGGATGGGCTTCGACCGCACCGGCGAGGACTGCCACCTGGCCGCCAGCGCCAGCGGCTCCAACCAGCCGACCCGGCTCGCGCTGGCGTTCCTGGGGAGCGAAGCGGCCGCGCCCTATGTGGGCGGCTCGTTTGCGCGCCCGGCGGGCCTGCGCGAGGTGATGATAGACGGCTGGGCGCTTGAGAACCTGCATTCGGTGCTGCTGGCGGGCGAGTCGACCCCGGCGGGCGAGCTCATGCGCGAGATATTCACCCCGGGCGCGCTGCCGGGGAGGGTCTCGACGCTGTTCGACGAGCCGTTGCCCGCGTATGACGTGAGCGCGGCCCTGCTTGCGAGCGGCAGCGTGCGCATAGAGTTCACCTGCCCGCAGGAGTTCGTGCAGTACCGCGTGTACCGCCTGGACGGCGAGGAGCGCGTGCTGGTGGGCACGCTGGCGGGGGAGGTCGGCCAGCGCCTGACCCTCACCGACACGGGCGCGCCCGATGCCTCCCGCGTGCGCTACGACGTGACGCCCTACGCGCCCGCGCAGGACGCCGAGGGACTGGCCGCGACGGTGGTGTTGGAGCGCACGCTGTGGGACGAGCTGGGGCGCTGGTTCGCGGGCCCGGAGCGGCAACCTGCGGACACGCCCGCCCCGACCGCAGAGCAGCCGGGCGGCTACGCGGGCGCGGAGCAGGCCGTCCAGCCGGATGCGCCCTCTCCCTCGCCCGCAGCGGAGCCGACGCCCGCGTCCACGGCGCAGCGCGAACAGGGGCAGCCGGTCAACCCGTTTGCGATAGGATGAAGCGCGCAATTATCCGCGCCCACGGCGTACAGACCCGCGTCCACGGCGCAGCGCGAACAGAGCCATCTGCCACCCCATTTGCGATAGGGTAAAGCGCGCAATCATCCGCACACACGGCGAACAGACCCGCGTCCACGGCGCAGTGAGAACAGAGCCCTCCTGCCAACCCGTTTGCGATAGGGTAAGGGATGCGCGGTCATCCCGCCGCACGCCAAACGCGCCATCGCGTGATGCCGCGCTCCGCAACTCGCCCTGCACAGCCCCGGCGCGCCGCGCTCCGCCGACTGCGCCCACGTCGTGCGCACCCTCCGCGCGGCCTGTATTTAAAATTAACTCGCATACAACGGATTCGTGAAGGGGCGCGGTTGACAGCCGCGCTCTTCTTTTAGTATCATAAAAGGCGTGGTATTTTTGGCACATGGTCAAGCGGGAGGCAATAGGCTTGAAGGAAATTTGAGATGCGCGATATTGTAATGCCGTGAGGCCCGGGCAGGGGAGACCTGCCGGGCTGGCCATACCTGTTGGAACACAATACTTAGGCGCGCCGGACGGCAAAGGCCGGCGGCGGCGCGAAAGGGCATGGTAATATGGAATCAATATCCTACAATTATACCGACATATCGAGCGCGGGCGGCTCGGAGTTTGAGCGCGAGGTAGCCCGGCGGCGCACCTTTGCGATAATCTCCCACCCCGACGCGGGCAAGACCACCCTCACCGAAAAGCTGCTGCTTTACGGCGGAGCGATACGCCAGGCCGGCTCGGTCAAGGCGCGCAAGGCCGACAAGCACGCCACCAGCGACTGGATGGAGATAGAAAAGCAGCGCGGCATATCGGTCACGTCGTCGGTCATGCAGTTCGACTACGACGGCTA
>JBJEUC010000246.1:0-3302 GCA_051883635.1 Candidatus Fimadaptatus sp. | reverse complement strand
CGCGTATGCCGCATACAAACTCATATGGGAGCAGGCGCAAGCGCCTGCTCCCATATGCCTGCCTCCCGCTCAAGTAGGAGAACGGACATCCCGCAGCACGGCGGGCTGTCTGCCCCGCACGCCAATGAATCAGGGCGGGCGAATGAGTCACACGTTGCACACGGACTGCCCGCCCGCCCCGCGCTGTTCCATCGAACTCAGCGGCGCGTATGCCGCATACACGCTCAAGTAGGCAAACGGACATCCCACAGCACGGCGGGCTGTCTGCCTCGCACGCCGAAGGGCCGGGGCAACGCACTGCGCGGGCGCGGGAACCGTATCCCGCGCCCGCGCGCTGTCACTTCGGGTCGCTCTCGCGGTAGCGCAGCGGCGACATGCCCGTCACGCGCTTGAACACCTTGGTGAAATAGCTCTGGTCCTCAAAGCCCACCAGCTGCGCAATGTCCGCCAGGCGCAGGTCCTTGTGCCGCAGCAGCTCGCGGCTGCGGTCTATGCGCACGCGGTTGAGGTACGCGGTGAAGGTCTCGCCGGTCTCCTCGCGGAATATGCGGCTGAAATAGGCCGGCGAGAGGTACACCCTGCGCGCCATCTCCTCCAGCGTCAGCCGCTGCGCGTAGTGGGCGCTTATGTACTGTATGCTCTGATGTATTACGCTGGCGTGGCGTATGCCCGTGAAGCTGAATATGCCGTTCATCAGGTCGCCCACCACGCGCGTGAGCCACAGGCACAGCGCATCGAAGTCGCCTATGCCGTTCAGGTCCATCAGGTACCGGTGGTCGGCGCGCAGCGTCTGCTCCGGATTGGCCCCCGCGTCTATCGCCGTGCGGCTTATCAGCACCAGCAGCTCGTATATGCGCGTCTTTATAATCGATAAATCCCCGCCCGAGGAGAACAGCACATGGCCCAGCAGCTCGTTGAGCAGCTCCTGCGCCTCGGCGCGGTCGGCGTTGCGCACCGCCCGGAGCAGCGCCTGCTCCTTGTCGAAGGGATAGGCCTCCGCCTCGCCCGAGCTCTTCAGCTGCTGGATATAGGCGGTTATCTGGCCCTGTATGCGGTCCGAGCCCTGCCGGTCGCGCAGGCGCTCCGCGGCGGATACGTTGTTCATGAAGCCCACCGCCATGAACAGCAGCGTGGACAGCTCCGACACCTTCTCGGCCGGCACGTAGGGCACAGCCTCCAGCGCGCTCACCACCGCGCCCAGCCTCTCCCCGCTCAGACCCATCTGGCCCTCCAGGTCGCCCGCGATGTAGTCCTGCCGGTCTATCATCAGAAACGGCCCCGCCGTCAGCTTGGCGCGCACCCTGTCCTCGCCCAGTATGGGCGAGGTAAAGCAGGTAAGCCCCATCGGGCAGAAGTACACGTACTTGCCGCCAAAGCGCGCCGATTCGGTCATGCCGTATATGTGCGCGTCCACGCACTCGCGCGGGTCGCGGCCCGCAGCGCGGCACACGCCGCAGGACGCGCAGCCGTGGCCGCTCTCATAGCCTATGCCGCCCGACGCATCGGACACCACGCAGCCCACGCCGCATGCACCGGCAAACGCGCGCGCGCATTCCCGCGCCAGGGTCATGTCAAAGGGCTCCCTCTCCGGCATCGCGCGCACCTCCCGGTCTATTCTTACGCAATGTATTTTATCACCTTTTGCGCGTTTTTTGAATAGCAATTTTTGCCCGGAGCGCGCATATCGCCCGCGTGCCGCGCGTATGGGGACGCATGGGCGGGGGCATGAGCCACCTGCTCAAGCCGCCGCGCTTCTGCTGCGCGCTCGCGGGTAAACGGCGGAAGGCCCGGAAGGGAGGAAGGTGACGAGCCCGCCCGCGCGGCAGTCGTTCGCGGAGGTGCAGACACCCAAGTGCAGCGAGTTTTTCGGCGAAGAGCTTGCCTGCCGGAAAATGTATTTCCCCCCATTCCGATTCCACGCCATGAAGTGTGCAGCATCTCGGTGGGAACGGCGCGGGCGACAGCCTGCCGGAAAGCTCCGCAATGTGCCCGATGGCCAAAGCCTGCCTGCGCGGCAGTCGTTCGCGGAGGCGTGGACGCACCAAAGCGCAGCAGTTTTCTCGGAGCAAAACTTCCTCCGCCGGAGAAGGAATTGCTGCGCCCTTCCGCTTCCGCCAAAGTTGCGCATTGATGTATTCCCCCATATTAGCCCGCACCGACCAACCGCCGGCCTGTCCCAATCCATTTTGACAAGCCAAAGGCCCGGGAGGACCAATTCCTCCCGGGCCTTCCCAGGTCTTTGGGCGACCGGCGCACACCGCCGCGCCTTCGACCTGCGGTCGCTTTCTGTGCGCATTCCCTTCCGGCCGGGCCAATCGCCGCTCAGATGCTCCATTCCGCGCCGCGCCCCGCCACCAAAAGCGGCCCGGCCGGGGCACGCCCTTCCGGGCGCGCGTCCTGCCGGGCCGCGTGCGTTATTCTATTGCCAGAATATGTTCGGCGTACCAGCCGGCCGCCTCCTTTACCGCCTTGCGCACGGGCATGCCTGCGCCCGACAGCACCGTGAGCCAGCCCACGCTCCTGCGCGGGACCTCTATCTGCCCGCAGGGCTTTACCGATACCACATTGCCCACGCAATCGGCCAGCCGCATGCCCTCGCAGGTAGCCACAAAGCCCTTCACGCGGAAGGTATATTCGGCGAACATCTCTATGAACTTCTGCAGCTCGTAGGGCGAAATCGTCGCGTCCACCTGCACCATCAGCCGCTTGAGCGATATGTCGGCGGTGAGCGGCATGTCCTCCTGCTCAAGGGCGCGCGCGCCCTCGAGTGCATCCATGAGCGACGCGTCCACCTCGCCGAACGAGGTCGTTATAAGCGGCATATCGGGCCGCTGGCCGCGTATCAGCTCCAGCGTCTCCGCGAGCTGCTCAGGGGTCGCCTTGTCCAGCTTGTTCACCACCACCGCGTCGCTGGCGGCCAGCTGCTTTACGCAGGTGCGCGCCGTCGCGTACAGCTTGGGAAAGCGCACCGCGTCCACCAGGCACACCGCGCCCCGGTAGTCTATCCCGGGGAAGCGCCCGCTCTGCTCAAACAGGCGGCGCACGCCCGTGGGGTCGGACATGCCCGAGGCCTCCACCAGTATCACGTCGGCGTTGTAGTCGGCCGACTGCTTAAGAGCCTTTTCGAACTGATCCAGGCGGCAGGCACAGAACACCGAGCCGCCCGCAATCTCCTTGAGATAGGCCCCCAGCTCGGCCAGCAGCGCGCCGTCCACGCCCTCCCGGCCGAACTCGTTGACTATCAGCTGTATCCTCTGCCCCTCAAAGAGGCGGATGAAGCTCTTCAGGAAGGTGGTCTTGCC
>JBJEUC010000245.1:0-3322 GCA_051883635.1 Candidatus Fimadaptatus sp. | reverse complement strand
TACGCTGGACAAGGGCCGCATGCCCGAGGACATGGCGGGCGTGCTGGCCCGCGCGCTGGCCGCGCCCCGCCGCGGGCTGCTGGGCGGTCCCGAGCTGGAGCAGCAGATATACACGGCGCTCATCGAGGTGGGCATAGCCCGCCGGCTGGACGGCTTTGGCTACCTCATCGAGGGCATATCGCTCGCGCTGGAGGACGTGGATTATCAGAACAATCTGTCAAAACGCCTTTACCCCGCCGTGGCGCAGAAGTATAATACAAGCGCAGCCTGTGTGGAGCGCTCCATACGCCACGCCGTGGAGACGGCCTGGTCGCGCAGCCGCCTGTCCGTATTGCAGCGCGAGTTCGGCAACACGATAGACAGCGACCGCGGCAAGCCCACCAACGCCGAGTTCATCGCGCGCATGGCGGACAAGATGCGCTCCGGAGGCGCATATCTGCCCGGAGGTGAATGACAATGGCGCTGTTTGACCGCGTGCTGGCAATAGTGCTGGATTCCGTTGGCATAGGCGCGCAGGAGGACTCGGCCGCATACGGCGACGCGGGCGCGCATACCCTGCGCCACGCGCTGGAGGGAAGCGGCATAGAGCTGATAAACCTGCGCGCGCTGGGCCTGTACAACATAGAGGGCGCCGCCCTGGGCGCAGGCGTATCCGCGCCCCTGGGCCGCTACGGCCGAATGAGCGAGCTGTCGCCCGGCAAGGACACCACCACCGGCCACTGGGAGCTGGCCGGACTGCCGCTTGACAGGCCCTTCCCCGTGTTCCCCCACGGCTTTCCCCGCGAGCTGATGGACGAGTTCAGCCGCCGCACCGGACGCGGCTGGCTGGGCAACGAGCCGGCCTCGGGCACCGAGATAATCGAGCGGCTGGGGCGCGAGCATATGCGCACCGGCAGCCTGATAGTCTACACCTCGGCCGACAGCGTATTCCAGATAGCCGCGCACGAGGACGTCGTGCCGCCCGAGGAGCTCTGGCGCTATTGCCGCATAGCGCGGGAGCTGCTCACAGGCGAGCTGTGCGTGGGCCGGGTCATCGCCCGCCCCTTCACGGGCCGGCCCGGCGCCTTCGTGCGCACCGGCAACCGGCGCGACTTTTCGGACCTGATGCCGGGCGACACCCTGCTCGACTGCATCGCGCGCGCCGGACTGGACGTGGTGGCCGTGGGCAAGATAGAGGACATATTCGCGCACCGGGGGCTGACGCGCTCGGACCACGCCAGCGGCAACATCGCCTGCATGGCAAGCGCCCGCCGCGAGTATGAGCGCGGGCTGCACGGCCTGGAGCTGGTCAACCTGGTCGACTTCGACTCGCTGTACGGGCACCGGCGCGACCCCTACGGCTATGCGCAGGCGCTGGCCGAGTTCGACGCCTGGCTGGGCGAGATGCTGCCGCTCATAGGCCCGCGCGACCTCATCATGATAACCGCCGACCACGGCTGCGACCCCCGCCACGCGGGCAGCGACCACACGCGGGAGCATGTGCCGCTGGTCATCTACTCGCCCTCGCTCGCGCCCGGGCCGCTGGGCACGCGCACGGGCTTTTGCGACTTTTCCGCAACGGTGCTGGACGCGCTGGGCGTAAGCGCCGCTCTGCCCGGAAAGACGTGCCTGGGCGAGCAGTGCGGAGGATGAGGCAAGGGGCGGCGCGCGGTGAGTTGAGGGGCTGGCCGGGCGCGGGGATTCAGTGGATGGGCCGCGCGGCGCTTCGGGTTTAGGTATTGCGCCTGGCATTACCAACCGCGCATAACGCTACACGATGTTCCTTGCCTGAGCATAGCGCGGGGACTTGCCGACTGTGCATCGCGCAGCACGGTGTTTGGGGCCTGAGCATAGCGCGGGGGCTTACCGACCGTGTTAAGCACTGCGCAGCGCTTCGTGCTTGAGCATTGTGCCGGGCCTCGCCGACTATGTTCCGCGCGGCCCGGCACTTTGGCCCTGCGCATTGCGCCAGGATCTACCAACTGCGCTACGCAACGCACGGCGATTTGGGCCTTAGCATAGCGCATGAGCTTGCCGACTGCGCCGCGCCACACGGCGCTTCATGCCGGAGCATTGCGCGGAGCCTTGCCGACTGCGCGCCGCGCAACACGGCGATTCTGGCTTGGGCATAGTGCAGAGGCTTACCGACTGCGCCGTGCCACACGGCGCTTTGGGCATAGCGCGGGACTTCCCCACCATGCGCCGCGCAACACGGTGCTTCATGCCGGAGCATTGCGCGGAGCTTTGCCGACTGCGCGCCGCGCCGCACGGCGATTTGGGCCTTAGCATAGCGCAGGGGCTTACCGACCGCGCCGCGCAGCACGGTGTTTTGAGTCTGAGCATAGCGCATGGCTTGACGACTGCGCCGCGCTGTACGCCGCTTCGGGCTTTGGCATGGTGCTGTGCTTAGCACATATGTGATACAGTGTCCGGCGCTTCGCGCCTGGACATAGCGCGGAGCCTTGCCAATCATGCGCAGCACGCTGCCAGGCCCTGACACGTCGCGCGCCTGGCGACCGTCGCTGTCCCGCCGCTTCGCGCCCGAACGAATTGCGCCCGGGCATTGCCGCCCGCGCGCCGCGCAGACTACCACTACGGAGGACTGTTTGTATGAGCGACAAGATAAACGCCGCCGCCGAGTACATCGCCGCCCGCGCCGGGGGCAGGCTCGACCTGGCCATAGTACTGGGCTCCGGGCTGGGCGACTCCACCGGCTTTATTGACGTGCGGGAGCGCATACCCTATGCCGACATACCCGGCTTTTGCCGCCCCACGACCGCCGGTCACGCCGGGGAGCTGCTGACGGGCTCCGCCACCGGGCTGCGCATTGCCGCGATGCGGGGGCGCTTCCACCTGTACGAGGGCCACGAGCTCAGCGACGTGGTGCTGCCCGTGCGCGCGCTGATACGCGCGGGCGCGGGAACCGTGCTGCTCACCAACGCCGCCGGCGGCATAAACACCGGCTTTGCCCCCGGCGACCTGATGCTGATAAGCGACCACATCAACCTGACCGGGCGCAATCCCCTGATTGGCGCAAACGACGACTCGCTCGGGCCGCGCTTCCCGGACATGACCAGCGTGTACGACCCCGCACTGCGCCGCGGGGCGCAGGAGGCGGCGCAGCGCCTGGGCATATCGCTGCGCGAGGGCGTGTACGCCTGGCTCACGGGCCCCAGCTACGAAACGCCCGCCGAGATACGCGCGCTGCGCGCACTGGGCGCGGACGCGGTGGGCATGTCCACCGTGCCCGAAGCGATAGCCGCGCGCCATATGGGCGCAAGGGTGCTGGGCGTCAGCTGCATCACCAATATGGCCTCCGGCGTGACCGGCCGCCCGCTCAGCC
>JBJEUC010000244.1:0-3325 GCA_051883635.1 Candidatus Fimadaptatus sp. | reverse complement strand
CGTAGCCGATGTCGTAGGCCCAGCCGTCGCCGCCGAAGATCCAGATGGACTTCTTGGTCAGCAGGTCGGCGTTGGCGATAACTTCCTTGGCCAGCTTGCATGCGTCGCAGTCGCAATCCTTGCCTTCCCATTCGGTGCCGGTCAGGTCGATGCCGTCCTTGCAGGCCGCCAGCAGCTTGTCGCCGGCCACGCGGGAGCCCTCGGCGTCGTCCATCTTCTCCAGCCACTCAGCGCCCGCAGCCTTGATGTCGGCCTGAGCCCACTCAACGGCGATGAGCGCCTTGACGGTCTCGGCGAGCTTGGCGCGGCGCTGGCCTATGGCCAGGTTCATGCCGTAGCCGAACTCGGCGTTGTCCTCGAACAGGCTGTTGGCCCAGGCGGGACCACGGCCCTCGTCGTTCACGGTGTAGGGGCAGGTGGGAGCGGAGCCGCCGTAGATGGAGGAACAGCCGGTGGCGTTGGCAATTATCATGCGGTCGCCGAACAGCTGGGTTATCAGCTTCACATACGGGGTCTCGCCGCAGCCCGCGCAGGCGCCCGAGAACTCGAACAGCGGACGCAGGAACTGGCTGCCCTTTACGGTCTTCTTGTTTACCTCGCCCTTGAAGTCAGGCAGGGATACCGCGTACTCCCAATCCTTCTCCTCGATGGACTGGCTGGCCAGCGGCTTCAGCTCCAGAGCCTTTTCCTTGGCGGGGCAGATCTGTACGCAGTTGCCGCAGCCGGTGCAATCCAGCGGGCTTACCTGCATGCGATACAGCTTGCCGGCGAACTCCTTGCCCTTGGCCGCGACGGTCTTGAAGGACTCGGGAGCGGCAGCGGCCTGCTCCTCGGTCAGCAGGAAGGGACGGATGCAGGCGTGCGGGCAGACCAGCGAGCAGTTGCCGCACTGTATGCAGTTCTCGGGTATCCACTGGGGAACCTTGACCGCGATGCCGCGCTTCTCGAACTGGGTGGTGCCGGTGGGCACAAAGCCCTGCGGGTTGAAGGCGGACACGGGCAGCTTGTCGCCCTGCTGCTGGATTATGGGCTTGATTATCTCGTTGAAGTGCTCGGTCGCGGGCACCTCTACGGCCACGGCGCCGGTAGTAGCATTCAGCCAGCTCTCGGGCACCTTGACCTCTACCAGGCCGGAGATGGCGATATCAACAGCGTCGTTGTTCTTCTTGACAACGTCGTCGCCCTTCTTGCCGTAGGACTTCTTGATGGCCGCCTTCATGTACATGTCGGCGTCCTCGTAGGGTATGACGTTGGCCAGCTTGAAGAACGCGGCCTGCATGGTGGTGTTGATGCGGTTGCCCATGCCCACGGAAGCGGCCAGCTTGATGGCGTCGATGATGTAGAGCTTGGCGTGCTTCTCGGCCAGAGCCTTCTTCATGGAAGCGGGCAGCTGGGTCTCCAGCTCCTCGGCAGTCCAGGGGCAGTTGAGCAGGAAGGTGCCGCCGTCCTTCAGGCTGTCGACCATGTCATAATGCGTCACGTAGGACGGATTGTGGCAGGCAACGAAGTCGGCCGCGTCGATGAGGTAGGGGGACTGTATCGGTACCTTGCCGAAGCGCAGGTGGGATACGGTCAGACCGCCGGACTTCTTCGAGTCATAGGAGAAGTAGCCCTGCGCGTACAGGTCGGTGTGGTCGCCGATGATCTTGATGGAGTTCTTGTTGGCGCCAACGGTACCGTCGGAGCCCAGGCCCCAGAACTTGCAGGCGATGGTGCCTTCCGGCGCGGCGATGACCTTCTCGCCCAGCGGCAGGGAGGTGCCGGTCACGTCGTCGACGATGCCCACGGTGAAGTGGTTCTTGGGCGCGTCGGCGCTCAGGTTGTCATACACGGCCTTGACCATGGTGGGGTTGAACTCCTTGGAGCCCAGGCCGTAACGGCCGCCCACGACCTTGATATCAGTGCGGCCGCACTCGACCAGCGCGGAGCACACATCCAGGTACAGCGGCTCGCCCAGGCTGCCCGGCTCCTTGGTGCGATCCAGCACGGCGATCTTCTTGCAGGTCGCGGGGATGGCAGCCATGAAGTGCTTGATGGAGAAGGGACGGTAGAGGTGGACCTTTATGAGGCCCAGCTTCTCGCCCTTGGCATTGAGGTAGTTGATGGTCTCCTCGATGGTGTCGCAGCCGGAGCCCATGGCGATGATGACCTTTTCGGCATCGGGCGCGCCCACATAGTCGAACAGATGATAGTGACGGCCGGAGACCTCGCCGACCTGCTTCATGACCTCTTCCACTATTTCGGGGGTCGCGTTGTAGTACTTGTTGGCGGCCTCACGGTTCTGGAAGTAGATGTCGGGGTTCTGGGCGGTGCCCTGCTGATGCGGATGCTCGGGGTTCATGGAGCCCTCGCGGAAGGCCTTTATCGCATCCCAGTCTACCAGGGGCTTTATCTCGTCGTAATCGTAGGCGTCGATCTTCTGAACCTCATGGGAGGTGCGGAAGCCGTCGAAGAAGTGCAGGAAGGGAACCTTGGCCTTCAGCGTGGCCAGATGGGATACCAGCGCCATGTCCATGGCCTCCTGAACGGAGTTGGACGCCAGCATCGCAAAGCCGGTCTGACGGCAGGCCATTACGTCGCTGTGGTCGCCGAATATCGACAGCGCATGAGCGGCCAGCGCGCGGGCGCTCACATGGAACACGCACGGCATCAGTTCGCCCGAGATCTTGTACATGTTGGGAATCATCAGCAGCAGGCCCTGGGACGCCGTGAAGGTCGTCGTCAGCGCGCCGGCCGCCAGAGAGCCGTGGACCGCGCCCGCGGCGCCGGCCTCGGACTGCATCTCGGCGATGCGCACGGTCTGGCCGAACAGGTTCTTGCGGCCATTGGCCGCCCACTCGTCCGAAACCTCGGCCATGGGCGAGGAAGGAGTTATCGGGTATATCGCCGCCACGTCGGAAAATGCATACGCAACGTGGCCAACAGCGGTATTACCGTCGATAGTCATCTTGGTGCTCACCTGGAATACCCCCTTGTGATAGTAATTTGGCAGCGCAAAATTTAGGTCCATCGACCTGGAGACACGCGAAAATAAAGCTGGCTGTCCAACATGTATTATTATAAGGATATTGCCGCCCACTGTCAAGTTTCGTGCCGTGTCATTCACGTAAATGGCGAGGTTAAGAGTTCAGTTCATGTAAATGAGAGGGGGTAGGGGGTATATATGATCAGCATATATGGGAGGAGGTGGCGGCGGAGCGCCGCGTTCTTACGCGGCGCTCTGCCTTGTTGCAAAGGGGTGAGGGTGTTGCTTTGCGTTCTTCCGTTGCTTTGCGGCTTTCGCGGCGGCGTCTTTGCGCCGCTTATGGCTGCGGCAGCAGCCATG
>JBJEUC010000243.1:0-3350 GCA_051883635.1 Candidatus Fimadaptatus sp. | reverse complement strand
AAACTGCAATGAGAAGATGCAGGAACGCGGTAATATGCAAAGGGCGGGAGGGCGAACGGCTGAATCGGGAACGGAGCGGGCTCAAAATGCGGCATGGGTGAGCCGACAGCAAAAAACGCGCATCAGGGATGGCCGATTTTGGGGTGTCAAAGACTTTTGACAGGGCGTTTTGGGCGAAGTAAAAGGGATTTGATAGACAGAAGAGGTGGGAAGGGCTATGCTGAGTGCAGGGAGAGCTGCGCGCTTGCGAAGGAGGAGATACTGTGGAACTGACCGAACAGATAAGAAGGTACCGAACGATGCTCAACATGTCCCAGGATGAATTGGCTGAAAAGGTATTTGTGACAAGGCAGACGGTTTCAAACTGGGAGACCGGAAAGAGCTACCCCGATATTCAAAGCCTGCTGCTGCTGGGCTCAGTGTTCAATGTTTCCCTCGACCAGCTGGTCAAAGGGGATGTGGAGACGATGAAGGAGATAATAAACGAGCAGGAGATCGTGAAGCTCAACCATTACAGCTGCATCTACGCAGCGCATCTCCTTGCGCTGGTGCTGTCGGCTGTGCCTCTGTTCATGTGGCTCAAATGGTATGCGCTGATTCCGTTTGGCGTGCTTTTCGCACTTGCCATGTTCTGGGCAATGAAAATTGAAAAGGTGAAAAAGGAAAACGATATCCAGACCTATAAGGAGATAGTTGCCTTTACAGAGGGAAAGAAGCTGGACGAGCTGCACAGGGCAGTTGAAGCGGGAAAGCGCCCATATCAAAACGTAATGAAAGTTTTTACCGGCGCGGGCATTGCCGCTCTGGTATGTGCCCTGGTGGGAGCGCTTTTGAATCTGTTTTGAGCCGGGCGTATTTTGAGACCCGACAAATGCAGGTCAGCCGTATGGATGCGCTCTGACGCCTCCGCGCCATATCGCTCCGGGCGAATGCCCGGGGCGCTTTGCGCATTGGCCGACTTTTCCGCGCCCGCCCTGTGGCGCGCCTTTGGGCGACGCGCATGTATCGGCCTGCGTCCGGCGGGGCATAATCAGCCTATATCGAGCAAAGAGGTGTAGGCTATGTCTGTGGGACTGATACTGCTGGTAGTGGTGACGATACTGATACTGCTGGGCGTATGCCGGGGCGTGCTGGACAAGATGGGCCTGAACGACCGGCAGGCGCTCATGATAACGGCGGCGCTGTTCGTGGGCGGGCTGATACCCGATATACCGCTGGGCGGCGGCGTGTATGTGAACCTGGGCGGCGCGGTGTTCCCGCTGGCGATATGCGTGTACCTGATAGCGCGCGCCGGCACGGGCAAGGAGCGCGTGCGGGCGCTGATAGGCGCGCTGGCCACCGGGCTCATAGTGTACTGGCTGGGCCGATTCATGCCCAACGAGCCGGAGCGGATAGTGTTCGACCCCAACTACATATACGGCCTGGTGGGCGGCCTGGTGGCCTACCTGCTGGGCCGCTCGCGCAGGGGCGCGTTCGTGGCGGGCGTGATGGGCGTGATGGGGGCGGGCATATGGCAGAACGTTGAGCTGCGCTTGAGGGGCGTGAACCAGGCGCTGCACCTGGGCGGCGCGGGCGCGGTGGACGTGATAGTCATCGCCGGGCTCACGGGCGTGATACTGGCCGAGGTGATAGGCGAGATAGTGGAGCGCGCGACGCGCGGCGCGACCCGTGACGAGAGCCGCGTGTTCCACCATGGCAGGATAAGGAGGAAGGACGGGCAGTGAAGAGCAGACTTTGCGCGCTTGCGCTCTTGCTTATGCTGATGCTGCCGGGCACGGCGCGCGCCGAGGCGACCGCCGCGCCGCAGGCCGGGACCACGCCGCAGGCCGCCGCGGATGCGGCGGACAAGGAGGCATACAACACGTTCGAAGGGGTTTACGCCCTGTACGACGAGGACGGGAAATACCTGACCAGCATATACGCGCGCCTGTACGTGGGCGACGAGTACATAAGCGCCGACGACCGGCTGTACCGCGTGGTGTCGGTGGATGACGAAAACCGCACCGCCGTGGCGCGCTATATGGGCCAGGAGGACATGCAGGGGCTGCTGGACGAGGCCGTGCAGACGGCGGCGCAGGACGCGCGGCGGCTCATCGCGATATACTCCACGCATTCGGACGAGTCCTACATCCCCACCGACGGCACCGAGTCCAAGGAGACGGACGCGGGCATATACGACGTGGGCGAGGCGCTCAAGGCGGCGCTGGAGGAGCGCGGGGTGGAGGTGGAGCTGGACACGACCACCCACCTGCCGCACGACGCGGCCGCCTACGGCCGCTCGCGCACCACGGCCATGCGCCTGGTCAAGCAGCGGCCGGCCGCCCTGCTGGACATACACCGCGACGGCATACCCGACCCGGACGAATACGTGCAGGAGATAGAGGGCGAGGACGCGACCAAGGTGCGCCTGCTGGTGGGCAGATCCAACCCCAACGCCGACGCCAACCGCAAGTTCGCCAAGCAGCTCAAGGCGGCGGCGGACGAGATGTACCCAGACCTGATAAAGGACATATACATAGGCAAGGGCGATTACAACCAGGAGCTGATGCCCCGGGCGATACTGCTCGAGTTCGGAACGCACACGATAAAGAAGGAGCGCGCGCTGGCCTCGACCGAGTTCATGGCCGACGTGCTCACGCGCGTGCTGTTCGGCTCCACGGCCAGGGCGGAGGGCGCGGCCGACGCCGAAGCGGGCGCCGGCGCGGAACAGGCCGAGGCCGAAACGGGCGGCAGCGGCGCGCGCTGGGGCATACTCTGGGCGGTGGGCATAGCCGTCGCCGCAGCGGTGATATACGGCCTTGTGACCACGGGCAGCTTTTCGGGCATGTGGGACAAGCTCAAGCGCGGCGCGAGCGAGACCACCGGCGGCCTGTTCGGCAAGAAGAAGGACGAGCGCGACAATTGAGCAGCGCGGGCGCGGGAGGAGCGCGGGCGAGTGAGGAGTGCGGGCGCGGCGGCGCGGCTCGTGTGCTGATGAGTGCGGGACAGCGCCGCGACGCATATGGGGATGGACGGCGGGGCGTATTCGGCGGGTGGAGCGGGGCGGTGTGGGCGCCCGCGTAGCTGAGCGCATAAGCGCAACGCGCCGCATTGGCAATGAACGGCGCTACATGGCGCGGGACGCAATCGGGATGGATGTGCAAGCGCGCGGCGCAGCAGGGCAACTCCCGCTCCGCATGTGGCAATGAACGGCATTGCACGGCGCGTGACGCAATCGGGCTTGCTTTGCAAGCGCGCGGCGCGGCAGGACAACTCCCGCTCCGCCTGCGGCAATGAACGGCATTGCACGGCGCGGGACGCAATCGGGCTTGCTTTGCAAGCGCGCGGCGCGGCAGGACAACTCCCGCTCC
>JBJEUC010000242.1:0-3352 GCA_051883635.1 Candidatus Fimadaptatus sp. | reverse complement strand
AGACCATGATGCCCAAGCTGCACAGCACCAACTTCCCCGGCATGGAGCTGATCCGGCCCATGTACCTGATACTCGAGGCCGACATAAAGGCGTGGCGCGACGCCAACGACCTGCACTTCATACAGTGCGCCTGCCGCTTTCCCGACACCTGCACCACCTGCGACCCCAGCGGCCACGCCGTCTCCAAGCGCATGGAGATAAAGCGCCTTATCGCCGAGCTGAAAAAGACCAACCCCGCCGTGGAGGCGAACATATTCCGCAGCGTGGAGGGCGTGAACCTTGCTACCGTGATATCCTACAAGCGCGGCGGCGAGGTGCGCTCCTTCCTGGACGACTACGACGACAGATGACGGCCCCGCACCCAATACACCGGAAAGGCGGCTGAAACATGACGCTGCAACAGCTTCGCTACATAATCACCATCGCCGAGACCGGCAGCATGAACAAGGCCGCCGAGCTGCTGTACGTCTCGCAGCCCAACCTGACCGCCGCCGTGAAGGATCTCGAGCGCGAGTTCGGCTTTGCGATATTCAACCGCTCCGGCCGCGGCGTTACGCTCACCGGCGACGGCATGGAGCTGATATCCTACGCCCGCCAGGTCTGCGTGCAGGTGGACGCGCTAAGCGACCGCTTTCTGCGGCCCGGCGGGCGCAAGAAGCGCTTTGGCGTGTCCACGCAGCACTACTCCTTCGCCGTGCAGGCCTTTGCCCGCATGGTCAAGGCCTACGACACCGCCACATACGACTTCGCCCTGCGCGAGACGCGCACCCAGGACGTGATACGCGACGTAGCCTCACTGGCCAGCGAGATAGGCATACTCTATCTCTCCGACTTCAACCGGGCCGTGCTGGTCAAGCTGTTCGCCTCCAGCGGCGTCGAGTTCCACCCGCTGGCCCGGTGCCGGGCCTACGTCTACCTGAGCCGCACGCATCCCCTGGCCGACCGGCCCGCCATCACGTTTGCGGAGCTGACCGACTATCCCTGCCTCTCGTTTGAGCAGGGCGGCAGCGCCTCGTTCTACTTTGCCGAGGAGATACTGACCACGCGCGAATACCCCCGCACCATACACACCACCGACCGCGCCACCAACCTGAACCTGATGATAGCCCTCAACGCCTACACGCTCTGCTCGGGCGTAATCTGCGAGGAGCTGAACGGCCACGAATACGTGGCGGTGCCCTTCCTGGACGACGAGGAGAGCCAAAACAGCGTAATGGAGATAGGGTACCTCACCCGCAAGGGCATGGCGCTCACCGAGCTGGGCGAGCGCTATGTCGCCGAGATACGCGCCTACCTCGCCCTTCACGCCGACCAGGTCGAGCCCGAGGGGCAATGAGCTGGGCGCGGGACGACGGCGGAAGGTGCGGCGCTTGGCTAGCGGGCGGGGAGCTGGTCAGATGCGGGCGTTGGTACCGGGGTATGAGCTTTCCTGCCGCAACGCGGGCGGCGCGAATGCCGGTGGATGCGATAGGGTTAGGTCATGACAAGCCCTCCCCACCACATCACAAGTTGCCGTACGCGAACGGCGTGCCCACCGGTGGATACGATAGGGTCAGGCCCTTGCGGACGCTCCCGGGGAGCTCAAGCCCTCACCTACTGCGCTACCAGTTGCCGGACGCGGGAGCTACGGAGAAGCAGATTTGGCTCCGGTACGTGGCCTTCCCGCCGCGACGCTTGCAGCGGCGGGCGACGCAAGCCCGCCAGCGGATACGATATGGTCAGGCTCTGACACGCTCTCCCGTGCGTTCTTATCGACTGCCTGAGCCGACGGCGCTATGTCGGCGGCTTTTTTTGCACACAATTTGCGTACATATTTATATCATGGCTTCGATTTATAATTTATACTTATATCTGCCGATTGCATTTTCCTATTGGACAAATAGGGAAATAGGCCCTATAATACTGTCATCAGCAAGAGGAAAGGATGTGCGGCTTCCATGAAGAGCAGCGTCAACGCCAGGCGCCGGACGCCCGGGGCTATCACACTGAGCCGCAATCGAATGTGACCCGGCGGCCGTACAGTACACACGATGTCAATTCAAACACATGCGGCGCAAGCCAAAACAAATATAAGCCGGAGGAAATGAAAATGAGCAATATCAAGGATAGCAAGACCTGGAGCTTTGAGACCCGTCAGCTGCACATCGGCCAGGAGCAGGCCGACCCCACCACCGACGCCCGCGCGGTACCGATATACGCCTCCACCAGCTTTGTATTCCACAACAGCCAGCACGCCGCCGACCGCTTTGGTCTGCGCGACGCGGGCAACATCTACGGCCGCCTGACCAACCCGACGCAGGACATATTCGAGCAGCGCATCGCCTCGCTGGAAGGCGGCGTCGCGGCGCTGGCCACCGCCTCGGGCGCGGCAGCCATCAACTACGCGATACTGGCGCTGGCCGTGAGCGGCGAGCACATAGTGGCCAGCAAGACCATATACGGCGGCACCTACAATCTGTTTGCGCACACCCTGCCGCTGTCCAACGGCATAACCACTACCTTCGTCGATCCCGACGACTTCGACGCCGTCGAATCCGCCATACAGCCCAACACCAAGGCGCTGTACGTCGAAACGCTGGGCAATCCCAACTCCAACGTGGCCGACATCGAGACCTGGGCCGGCATAGCGCACGCCCACGGCATACCGCTGGTAGTCGATTCCACCTTTGCCACCCCCTACCTGCTACGCCCGATAGAGTACGGCGCGGACATAGTCGTTCACAGCGCTACCAAGTTCATAGGCGGCCACGGCACCGCTATAGGCGGCGTGATAGTGGACGGCGGCACGTTCGACTGGAAGAAGAGCGGCAAGTATCCGTGGATATCCGAGGCCAACCCCAGCTATCACGGCATATCCTTCGCCGACGCGGTCGGCCCTGCGGCCTTCGCCACCTACATCCGCGCGATACTGCTGCGCGACACCGGCTCCACGCTGTCCCCCTTCCACGCGTTCATATTCCTGCAGGGACTGGAGACCCTGTCGCTGCGAGTGGAGCGCCATGTGTCCAACGCGCTGCGCATAGTTGAGTATCTGGCCGCCCATCCCGAGGTCGAGGCCGTGCATCATCCCTCGCTCCCCAGCGAGCCCACGCACGCGCTGTACGAGAAGTACTTCCCCAACGGCGGCGGCTCCATCTTCACCTTTGAGATAAAGGGCGATGCCGAGCGCGCGCGCAAGTTCATAGACAATCTGGCGATATTCTCGCTGCTGGCCAACGTCGCCGACGTAAAGAGCCTGGTGATACATCCCGCCAGCACCACCCACAGCCAGCTGAACGAGGAGGAGCTGCTCGACCAGGGCATCAAGCCCAACACCATCCGCCTCTCCATCGGCACCGAGAATGTAAACGAC
>JBJEUC010000241.1:0-3353 GCA_051883635.1 Candidatus Fimadaptatus sp. | reverse complement strand
CACCCATCCCGAATGGCTGATACGCAAGGCCGACGGCTCCCACGAGGGCGGCCCCTTCACCGAGCCGGGCTTTTACCAGTCCCTGTGCGTGAACACGGGCTACTTCGACTTCCTCTGCGCACAGACGCTGGAGGTCATCGAGCTGTTGGGCGACGAGCTGGACGGCCTGTTCTTCGACATAGTCGGCATAAGGCCCTGCCTGTGCGCCGCGTGTCGCGCCGAGATGAAGCAGCGCGGCATCGACATGAGCGACGAGGATCAGGTGCGCGCCTTTGCCAAGCTCTCGATAGACCGCTTCAAGCAGCGCATGACCGCGCTGGTGCGCGAGCACAACAGCAAGTGCTCAATATTCTACAACGCGGGCCATGTGGGCCCCTGCACGCGCGATTCGAGCGACACCTACACGCACTTCGAGCTGGAGAGCCTGCCCAGCGGCGGCTGGGGCTATCTGCACTTCCCGGTGACGGCGCGCTATGCCCGCAAGCTGGGCAAGGACTGCATGGGCATGACCGGCAAGTTCCACACCAGCTGGGGCGACTTCCACTCGCTCAAGAACGTGGCCGCGCTGGAGTTTGAGGCCTTCCGCATGCTGTCGTTCGGCTTTGCCTGCTCCATAGGCGACCAGCTCGAGCCCTGTGGCCGCCTGAACCCGGCCACCTATCGCCTGATAGGCAAGGTCTACGGCCCCTTCGCCGCGCGTGAGCAGTGGGCGCGGCCCTCCACCCCGCTCACCGAGGTGGCGCTGATGACGCCCGAAGACCCCATGTACGAGCATAAGATGCCCGAGAGCATACTGGGCGCGGCGCAGCTGCTCGAGGAGCTGGCGGTGCAGTTCGACATACTGGACGAGAGCATGGCGCTGGACGGCTACAAGCTCGTGATACTGCCCGACGACTTTGAGATAAGCGACGCCTTCGAGGCCCGGCTCAACGCCTTCGTCAAAAACGGCGGCCGCGTGATAGCCGCCTGCCGCGGCGGTCTCAAGGCGGACGGCACCTACGCCGCCTGTCTGGGCGCCGAATACAAGGGCGACAACGCCGTCTATCCCGACTTCGTAGTGGCCGAGGGCACGCTTTGCCAGGGTCTTGAGCCCGACAACGAGTACGCTATGTACCTGCCCGGCGTGCGCATGGCCCCCTGCGGCGGCGAGACGGCGCTCTACGCGCGCGCGCCCTACTTCACCCGCCACGGCGACAAGTTCTGCTCCCACCGCTACACGCCCAGCGCGCACGGCGAGAAGTATCCCTGCGCGGTGCGCACCGGGCGCACCCTCGCGTTTGCCCACCCCCTGTTCACGCAGTACCGCGACAATGCGCCCGGCTGGGTAAAGGCGCTGGTGCGCAATGCGCTGGACGAGCTGCTGCCCGAGCGCCTCGTGCGCCACGACGGCCCCTCGACGGTATGCGTATCGCTGCTCGACCAGCCCGACAAGGGACGCACCTGCGCGCATGTGCTGACGTATGTGCCGGTGCGCAAGTCGGCCACCATCGACATAATCGAGGAGCGCACGGTCGTAAACGACCTCACGCTCACGCTCAACATACCGCGCGCCTTCACCCGCGCGCGCCTGGTGCCCGAGGGCGTGGAGCTGCCCGTGAAGGACGGCCGCGTGACGCTGCCGCGCGTGGACGGCTACGCCATAGTCGAGCTGAGCTAAGGCGCGGGCAGGCCCAATGACAGATGGCATTTTCCCGACACCAAGCGCCGGGAAAATGCCCTCTTTTTGCCGATGGTTCGCAGGTCTTGCCGCGCTTACTTCTTATGGCTGCACTTGTAGCTGCCGCACAGCGTCTGACTGGCGGCGTCCTGCTGGGTCGCGCCGGTCATGGGCTGTACGCAGATGCAGTCCAGGTCGCACACGTCGTCCTCGGAATGGTACTCGCACGAGCAAACGCGGCAGTCGATCTTCTGATTACCCTTGCCAAACATGTTCATCGCCTCCTCGTGCTCTATTATGCCCATGCCCGGGCGCGCTATGCAGCCGCGGCGCGCGTTGCAGCCGCTGGCATTTTCTCTCAAATAAACTCGCATGAGCGCGCGTTTCGCCTCACACCACCCTCTCGCCCGCGCCGGTGGGCAGCGTGAACGTGAAGCGGCTGCCGCTCGTTCCGTCGCTGGAGGCCTCCAGGCGGCCGCCCAGAGTTTCGGCGCAGCGCGCCGCCAACGCCAGCCTGAGCCACATGCTCCGGCGAGTCACATCATGCTCTTCCATCACAGCGCGCACATCCCGGCTCAAACTACCCTCTCGCCCGCGCCGGTGGGCAGCGTGAACGTGAAGCGGCTGCCGCTCGTTCCGTCGCTGGAAGCCTCCAGGCGGCCGCCCAGAGTTTCGGCGCAGCGCGCCGCCAGCGCCAGCCCGATGCCCGAGCCGCGGCGCGCGTCGCTGGTGCGGCCGCGTTCGAATATGTGCTGCAGCTCCTCGCGCGGTATGCCGCAGCCCGTGTCGGCCACGGTTATCAGCGTCTGTGCGCCGAGCTGCTCCACCCGCAGCGTCACCCGGCCGCCCACGGGCGTGAACTTGAGCGAGTTGCCCAGCAGGTTCATCACTATGTGCTCCAGCAGGCAGGTGTCCGTATCTATCTCCAGCGCGCCCATGCCGGACGAGAACGCGAGCTCTATGCCCCGGCACTGCGCCTGCGGCCTCATGCTGGCCGCCACCTCGCCCAGCCAGCCCACCAGCTCCACCCGCTCCCGCGCAGGCGCGTAGCCGCTGCTGCCGGTCGCGTTGAGCGCCAGTATGTCGTTCACTATGCGCTGCAGCCGCTCGCAGTTGCGCTCTATGCCCTGCAGATACTGCGCGCTGGCGTCGGGGCGCTCGCGCATCAGCACAGCCGCGCTGCGGATGACGGTGAGCGGCGTGCGCATCTCGTGCGCGATGTCGGCCAGCGCGTCGCTCTCCAGCACGCCGTCGGAGGGCGCTGCGCCCGCGCTCACCGGCTGCCCGGCCTCGCAGTCCACGCCGCTGAACATGAGCGTGCTGCGCTTGCGCCCCTTTATCAGCAGCAGCCGCACCCGCACCGGCCCCTTGCGGCACAGGAGGCTGGTCTCGCCCAGGTACTTGACGCCCTGAGCCAGCCGCCGCGAGCTTTCGTGCCGCCATACGCGGCGCGCGCCCTCGTCCAGCAGCGCCACGAACGGCCGTCCGGCGGGGTCCTCGCCCAGCAGCGTGCAGGCCTCCGCATTGGCGGCGCGTATGGTCATGCCCTCCAGCTCCAGGCAGGGGAACTGCAAAAGCTGTATCGGCATGCGCATATGCCTGCGGCACTTTAGTGAAACATACTTTGAATACAGCGCTCCGGTAAGAGCATTAAGTGGTAGATCCATAGCGTCTCACCTCATTTGTGAATACTTTA
>JBJEUC010000240.1:0-3372 GCA_051883635.1 Candidatus Fimadaptatus sp. | reverse complement strand
GGCGGGGCCGGCAGCCATGTTGTCCGGATGCAGCGTGCGGCCGGTGCCGCCGCCGGAGGCAACGGAGAAGTACTTCTTGCCGTTGTCCCAGCACCACTTCTTGTAGGTGCCGGCGACCGGATGCTGGAAGCGGGTGGGGTTGGTGGAGTTGCCGGTGATGGACACGTCCACGTTCTCCTTGCGCATGATGGCAACGCCCTCGTTCACGTCGTTGGCGCCGTAGCAGCGCACCTTGGCGCGCTCGCCGTCGGAATAGGCGTGGGTGTTGACCACGGTCAGCTCACCGGTGAACTGGTTGTACTCGGTCTGCACATAGGTGAAGCCGTTGATGCGGCTGATGATGAAGGCGGCGTCCTTGCCCAGGCCGTTCAGGATCACCTGCAGCGGCTCCTTGCGCACCTTGTTGGCGGTGCGGGCGATGCCGATGGCGCCCTCGGCGGCAGCGAAGGACTCGTGGCCGGCCAGGAAGCAGAAGCACTTGGTCTCCTCGCGCAGCAGCATGGCGGCCAGATTGCCGTGGCCCAGGCCCACCTGGCGCTGGTCGGCAACGGAGCCGGGGATGCAGAAGGCCTGCAGGCCTTCGCCGATGGACTCGGCCGCGTCGGCGGCGGCCTTGTTGCCCTTCTTGAGGGCGATGGCTACGCCCAGGGTGTAGGCCCATACCGCGTTGTCAAACGCTATGGGCTGTATGCCGTGAACGATGCTCTCGCAATCGATGCCCTTGGAGAGGCAGAAATCGCGAGCGTCTTCCAAATCCTTGAAGCCGTACTTCTCAAGCACGGGCGTGATCTGGCCAATTCTTCTCTCGTAGTTTTCAAAGCGGACCATTTTGCTCACCTCTCCAATTGATTATTGCTTGCGGGGATCTATGTACTTGGCAGCGCCGTCGAAGCGGCCGTACTTGCCGATGTTCTTCTCGTAGGCTTCCTTGGGGTCAACGCCCTTCTTGATGGCTTCCATCATCTTGCCCAGGTTTACGAACTGATAGCCGCACACCTGATCGTCCTCGTCCAAAGCGATCTTGAGCACATAGCCCTCGGCCATCTCCAGATAGCGCACGCCCTTGGCCAGGGTGCCGTACATGGTGCCCACCTGGCTGCGCAGGCCCTTGCCCAGGTCCTCCAGACCGGCGCCGATGGTCAGGCCGTCCTCGGAGAAGGCGCTCTGGCTGCGGCCGTACACGATCTGCAGGAACAGCTCGCGCATGGCGGTGTTGATGGCGTCGCACACCAGGTCGGTGTTGAGCGCCTCAAGTATGGTCTTGCCGGGCAGTATCTCGGCGGCCATGGCGGCGGAGTGGGTCATGCCGGAGCAGCCGATGGTCTCTACCAGCGCTTCCTGGATGACGCCCTGCTTGATGTTCAGCGACAGCTTGCAGGTGCCCTGCTGAGGAGCGCACCAGCCGATGCCGTGAGTGAAACCGGAAATGTCGGTTATCTCCTTGGCCTTGATCCACTGGCCTTCTTCGGGAATAGGCGCGGGACCATGGTTGGGGCCCTTCGCCACGCACACCATCTGCTCGACTTCATGCGAGTATTGCATATTATTGTCCTCCTTGCCCTTGGGTTATCAAGTATCACACCCCGCAAGAGGTGGTTTCGGCTTATTATATCATATATGCGCCGAAAAGCAAACGGCGCTTGCGTGAAATTTTCTGTGCGCGCGCGTATTTGTGCGGCGCGGCCCTTTGCCATGCGCCCGCGCCCCAGGCTTGACAGCGCCATGCCCCGGTGCTAAACTCATGCCTGAGAGCATACTGCCCGGCGGAGGTGGCGCAAATGAAGCTGATAGCCCATCGCAACGAGACCCCCGGCTGCCCGGAGAACTCACTTGCAAGCCTCGTCCACAGCGCGCGGCCCGGCATATACGCGGTCGAATGCGACGTTCGCCGCACGGGCGACTGCCGCCGCGTGATATACCACGACGATACGCTCCTTCGGCTGGCCTGCGACGGGCGGCGCGTGGATGCGATAACGCTTTCCGACATGCGCGCGTCCCTTGCCCGGGTCGGCCGCTCCGTAATGACGCTGGACGAGCTGATCGACGGCTGGACGCTTGACACCCCGGTGCTTTTGCACATAAAGGAGCGCACGCCCAGCCCCGAGCTGCTCGAGCCGCTGCGCGCGGCGCGCATGGAGTTCATATTCGGCGTGGAGTCGCTGGCGATGCTCGCGGCCGTGCGCGCGTTCGCGCCGGACGACCACATACTGGCGTTCATGCCGGAAATGCGCATGTACCCGGAGTTCATAGCGGGCGGCGCGGGCATCATCCGCCTGTGGGAGCCCTGGCTGGACAGCGTTACGCCCGACATGGCGCACGCCGCCGGCGCAGGGCAGGTATGGATAATGTGCCAGACGCCCGCTCACGGCATGGACGGCACTCCCGAATCGCTCAGCCGCATTGAAGCCCTGCGCGCCGACGGCGCGCTAATAAGCGATGTTGACATGGGACTAGATTGGCAGGCCCGGCGCGCATCCGCGCCGGAGGCAAGGAGGTAATTTGGCATGAACACGGTAAAGGTATGGGCTCACCGCGGCGCAAGCCGCCAGTTCCCCGAAAACACGCTGGCCGCGTTCGCCCGCGCGGCGGAGCTGGGCGCGGACGGCATAGAGCTGGACGTGTCGCTCTCCGCGGACGGACGCGTGATAGTCATGCACGACAACACCGTGGACCGCACCACCGACGGGCACGGCGAGATAGCCGACCTGACCTGGGACGAGATACGCCGCCTGGACTGCGGCCAGGGCCAGCACCCGCCGCTCCTCTCCGACGTGCTGGAGCAGCTGCGCGGCAACCGCCTGCTGCTCAATATGGAGATAAAGTCCGGGCTCAACCCGCGCGGCTTTGACGGGCTGGAGGAAAAGGCCGTAGCGCTGGTGCATGAGTTCGGCCTGGCCTCGCGCGTTCTGTACTCCTCCTTCAACCACCCGGCGCTGATGCGCGTGCGCGAGCTGGACCGCAACGCGCCGATAGGCCTTTTGTACTCGTGCCAGATGGTGCGCGACTGGGATTACGCCCGCAGCCTGGGCGCGGAGGCGCTTCACCCCTACTACGCCAGCCTGCGCGCGCCCGGCTTCATGGAAAGCGCCACCCAGGCGGGCGTAATCGTGCGCCCCTGGACCGTGGACGACCCCGACGACATGCGCGCGTTCCTCAGCCAGGGCGCGGAGATAATCACCGACCTGCCCGACGTAGCGCTGGCCGTGCGCACAAAGCTATAACGAGGTGGCGGGGGAGCATCTCCCCCGCCACTACGTTTCGCTCAAACGACTGCGTCGTTTGAGCGATTTTGCACTCGCTCACTGGTCGGGCGGCAAGCCGCCCTCCCGGCCGTTCGCTCGCGATAGGAAGCAATTTCTTCTCCGGGGGGCA
>JBJEUC010000239.1:0-3375 GCA_051883635.1 Candidatus Fimadaptatus sp. | reverse complement strand
GCCCGGCGCAGCCCGCGCGCAGAGCCGCGCCCGCAGCCCGCGCAGGCAGCCGCACGCGGCCCTCTGCCCGCAAGTCCTCTCCCCTGCGCCGCCCGGCGGCTGCGGGTGAGGACTTCAACCCCTTCCGCTCCAACTTCGTCGCGCGGCGCGACCTGCTTGCGCCCGTGATAGGCATAGCGCTGATACTGGTCGTCGCCATAGCGCTGAGCCTTACCGGCTTCAGCGCCGAGGGCGGGAGCGCGCTGTCCGAGCTGGAGCTGAGCGATCTCAAGGCCGGCAGCCCCATACGCATAAGCGAGGTCGCCAGCTCCAACGCCGGGTCGTTTGCCTCGCCCTGGGGCGAGTTCTGCGACTGGATAGAGCTGGAGAACGTATCCGGCAGCGCGCAGACGCTGTCCGGGCTGATGCTGGCCGACGAGCTGTCCGCCGACAAGCTCTATCCGCTGCCCAGCATCGTGCTCGAGCCCGGCGAATGCGCGCTGGTGTACGCCACCGGTGCCGGCATAAGCGAGGCCGGGCAGCCCATGCAGGCCCCGTTCCGGCTCTCCTCCGCGGGCGAAACGCTCTACCTCATCACCGACACGCACGAGCTGTACGACTATGTCGAGCTGCCCGCGCTGGACGCCGACACCTCCTACGCCTGCGACCTGGAAAGCGGCGAGTGGAGCGTGACGGCCGACATCACGCCCGGCGTGGACAACGCCTCGTTCTACGCCGCGCCCTCGCTCCATATCGCCAGCGATTCCGCCATAGTCATAAGCGAGGCGCAGCCCAGCAACCGCGCCACGCTCCTGGACGCGGACGGCGACGCCTCCGACTGGATAGAGATATACAACGGCGGCGACACCGCCGTCAATCTGAGCGGCTGGGGGCTGAGCGACAGCACCGCCCGCCCGCTCAAGTGGACTTTCCCCGACGTGACGCTCGAGCCCGGCGAGTACATGGTGGTGTTCGCCAGCGGCAAGAACCGCCGCTCGGGCGAGCTGCATACCAGCTTTGCCCTCTCCTCGGACGGCGGCGCGGCGCTGCTCGCCGATCCGCAGGGCGGGATAGTCTCCCTGCTCAATTACGGCGAGGCGCGCACGGACGCCTCCTACGCCCCCTCGGGCTCGGGCACAGAGGAGCTGCTCGTGCCCACGCCGGGCCAGGCCAACACCTCCGAGGCCGCCCTGAACGCGCTCAAGGCGCGCACTCAGGCCAACCCCACCGGCGTCATGATACAGGAGGTGCTCTGCTCCAACTCGGTCGACACCACCGAGAACCCCAACGGCAGCGACTACATCGAGCTGTACAACGCGAGCGGCTCCGCCGTGGACCTCAGCGGCATGGGCCTGTCCGACAATCCCAGCAACCCGCGCAAGTGGCAGTTCCCCGAGGGCGCGAGCCTGGGCGCGGGCGAGTACCTGGTCGTCTACTGCAACGGCACCGGCGAAAAGACCTCGAACGGGTATTACGACACCAGCTTCCGTCTCTCCTCCGCCGGCTGCACGGTCACGCTGTCGCTGCCCGACGGAACCATAGTTGATGAATGCGCCCTGGGCCAGCAGTACAGCGACATAGCCTACGGCCGCACTGCCGAGGGCGGCTTTGCCTACATGGAGGCCACGCCCGGAGCGGCCAACTCCGCCCTCAGCTACGCGGGCCGGGTCGACGAGGTGCGCATGAGCGTAAGCGGCGGGCTGATGAGCGAGGCCATATCGCTGGAGCTTGCCTCCTCCGAGGGCGCGGCCATATACTATACCACCGACTGCAGCACGCCCACGACCTCCTCCACGCTCTATACCGGGCCGATAGCGATATCCTCCACCACTGTGGTGCGCGCCGTCGCCTTCCGCGACGGGTACCTCTCCTCCTACGTGACCACCCAGAGCTACTTCTACGGGCTGGACCATCAGCTGCCGGTAGTGTCGCTGGTATCCGACGACAAGTACCTGTTCGACTGGAACACCGGATTGCTGGTAATGGGCCCCAACGCGTTTGAGGAGAAGCCCTACGGCCGCAACGGTCAGGGCGCAAACTTCTGGATGGGCTGGGAGTATCCCGCCAATGTCGAGTACTTCGACGAAAACGGCGCGTCACAGGCCTCCGAGCGCATAGGCATAAAGATAATCGGCCAGGACAGCCGCGGTCAGGAGCAAAAGGGCATAGCCATGTACGCCCGCTCCAAATACGGCAATACCGAGCTGAACTTCAATCCCTTCGAGCAGCGCGACTTCACCAGCTACCGGGCGCTCACGCTGCGCCCCAGCGGCGAGGACGCCCCCTACACACACCTGCGCGACGCCACGCTCACCTCGCTTGCGGCGGGCACCAACGCCATGTATCAGGCCGCCGCGCCCTGCGTGCTGTACATAAACGGCCAGTGCTGGGGCGTCTACAACCTGCGCGAGCGCATAAACAAGTATTACGTCGCCCAGCACGAGGGCATAACCGATTCGGCCACGATAGACAACATCGACCTGATAAAGGGCGACACCAACGCGCTCAACGGCTCCATTCGCGATTACAAGGAGCTGCTGGCCTTCGTAAATGAAAACAGCCTCAGGGACGAGGACAACCTGCGCTACGTGACCGACCGCATCGATCTTGACAACTACCTGGACTACGTGCTGTGCGAGATACTGGTGGGCAATACCGACAGCGGCAACATAAAGTACTATCAGTCCCCCGAGGCCGGGGTCAAGTGGAAGTGGATATTCTTCGACCTGGACTGGGCCATGTACACCATGGACATAAACTACTTCCAGCGCTACCTGAACACCACCGGCCACGGCGTGCGCAGCGTGTTCGACAATTCGCTGATACGCGCGCTGCTCGAGAACGACTCGGTGCGCGACAGGTTCCTGCGGCGCATGGCCGAGCTGATGCAGGGCAGCTTCGCTCCACAGAACATACTGGACACTATCGAGGCCTACAAGAGCCGGATATACTACGACATGCAGTACCAGTTCGCCAAATGGGGCGGCAGCTACGAGCGCTGGGAGCGCTACGTGGGCCGTCTCGAATCCAACGTGGGCCTGTACGCCGCCAACGCGCTCAGCGGCGTCAAGGAGTTCTTCGACCTGTCCAGCGCGGAAATGACCGAGTACTTCGGCCAGATAACCTTCGACTGACGCGTACACAGCGCCTGACGCACAATGCACGACGCGCGCAACCCCAAAGCGGGCTGCGCGCGGTGTGCGTTGTGGCGCTCGTGCGCGGAGGGAAAGCGTGGGTGCGTTCACGCCGTTGGGCTTGGCTGTGCCGCAAATAGCTGGCGAACTCGCGTGAGCTGGGCACTCGTAGCACGCCGTCTGGTCGGTTGCGGGCGGGTTCCTCCACGCATATGCAAAAGGCGCGCACCCAAATGACCGGTTCGCCACACCTTCCATGCCT
>JBJEUC010000238.1:0-3380 GCA_051883635.1 Candidatus Fimadaptatus sp. | reverse complement strand
GGCACGAACGGCGTTCGCCGCACGCTCCGGCTGGAGATGCCGCTTACCGACGACGAGCGCCGCATACTGCTGGCGGGCTGCCTCATCAACTACTACAAGGAGAACTGAGGCGCGCCCGGGGTGCGGGCAAAGTGAATACCTTCCGGGGCGGGGCCGCATGTGCTCCGCCCCGGCTCGCATATGCGGCGGCATTCGCGCAAAAGTGGCCAAAGCGTCGGCACGAACGGCGTTCGCCGCACGCTCCGGCTGGAGATGCCGCTTACCGACGACGGGCGCCGCATACTGCTGTCGGGCTGCCTCATCAACTACTACAAGGAGAACTGAGGCGCGCGGGGTGCGGTAAAAGTGAATACCTTCCGGGGCGGGGCCGCATGTGCTCCGCCTCGGCGCGCATGTGCGGCGGCATTCGCGCAAAAGTGGCCAAAGTGTAGCCTTATGCCGACAAATGCTCCCGGGGCGCGCGCGGGGTTTGACAAACGCGACAATATGTATTATTATGGACATAGCCGGGTACATAGTCCGGCGGCTGCTGCGGCGGCGAAGGGAGCAATACTTATGCAGGCGATTATTCTGGCGGCGGGATATGCCACGCGCTTGGGCGAAAGGGCACAGGGCAGGGCAAAGGCGCTCATGCCCATCGGCGAAAAGCCCATAATCAACTTCATTGTGGACGACCTGGCGCGCATAGAGGGCCTGAGCACCGTCCATGTGATAAGCAACCACAAGTTTATCGGCCAGTTTGAGGACTGGCGCGCGCGCGCCGTGCTCAAGCCGGAGTACGCCCATATCGGCATCCGCGTGTGGGACGACGGCACCGTGAGCAATGAGGACCGCCTGGGCGCGATAGGCGACATGCAGTTTACGATAGACAAGGCCGGCATCGACGACGACCTGTTCGTCGCGGCGGGCGACAACTTCTTTACCTTCCACCTGGGCGAGCTGGTGGACGCCTTCAGGCAGAGCGGCCAGGACGTGATATGCGCCCGGCGCTTTGCGGACAGGGAGCTGCTCAAGCGCTTCGCGGTGGCCGAGGTGGATTCCGAGGGCACCGTGCTCAGCATGGAGGAAAAGCCCGCCTGCCCCCGCAGTGACCTGGGCGTGTACGCGCTGTACGTGTACCGCCGCGATACCGTGCCGCTCATCAGGCGCTATCTCGAGCTGGGCTTTCCCAACGACGCGCCCGGCCACTTCCCGTCGTGGCTGTGCAGCCGGGACAACCCGCTGCGCAGGCCCGTCCATGCCTACCTCTTCAAGGGCGAGTGCGTCGACATAGGCACGCCCGAGAGCTACGACGACGCGGTGCGGCGCTTTGGCGTAAAGGGATTCTGAGGCGCGCTGCCCGCGCGGCGCGCATGTGAGGCTCCCGCAGCTTGACTGCTGCGGGAGCTTCTGCGCATACTGCTGCAAAACGTGGCGGTAAAATCATGATATATGCCGATAAACGGACTCGGTATGGCTGGCGGCAAGGGTTTATGGTATAATAAAAAGATAGCTTACCAGACGAAACTTGGGGTGGAAGTATGAAACAGAAGCTGCTGCACGCGCTGGCGACGGCCGTGCTGCTGATACTTATGCAGACGGCCGCGCTGTGCGCCGGTGAGGGGACCGTGTCCTGGACGCAGGCCGCCGCCGTGTGCTATGTCAGCGACGCGCATTACTATACGGAGGATGGCCAGACGGCTTTCGTGGCCGGGGGGCTCACCGCCGTGCCGGAGGGGACGCGCGTGTACCTCACGCTGAGCCCGCGCGCGGACGGCGATGCGCCCATGCGGCTGCTGGCGGATGCGTACATGGACTTCGGCGATGCGTGGGAGCCGCTGGAGCCGGTGGGCGAGCCGGGCCAGGACGGCGGCGGCGAGTTCAGCTTCACCATGCGCCCGGGCACGGCGCAGCTGGTGGTGAGCTGCGCGCCGCTGTACGCGGTGGACTGTGCGGCGGCGCAGGTCGAGGGGCAGGGCGGCGTGATGGTGCTGGACGCGCAGGACAGGCCGGCGCTTCAGGCCGCCGAGGGCGAGACGCTCACGCTCTGCGTGCAGCCCGGCGCGGAGTACGCGCTCAGGGAGGGCACGCTCGCGGTCACGGACAGCGCGGGCGAGAGCGTGCCGCTTGCCTGCGAGCTGGGCGGCAGGTACCGCTTTGTGATGCCCGCAGGCGCGGTGAGCGTGTCGGCGGAGTTCGCGCCGGCCGCGCCCATAGTGCTGCCGTCGGGCGTCATGTGTGAGCTGAGCGGCGAGTATGCGTATGACGAGCCGCTGCGCGCGCTGCCGGGCAGCGAGGTCGCGCTCACGGTGAGCCCCATCGCGGAGGACGAGCGCATCCGCCGCGGCACGCAGGCGCTGGAGGCGGACGGCGCGAGCCTGACGGCGGATGACTGGGATATCGACGAGCAGACCGGCGGCTTTGCCTGCAGCGTGACCATGCCGGAGGGGGCGCTCACGGTGCGCGCCGAGGTGGGCAAGCTGTGCCGGATAGAGACGGAGGGCGCGGTGCGCGTGCTGGCTGAAGACATGGCGACGCTCATCTCCACCTGCTGCGAGGGCGATACGGTCTACGCGCTGGTCAAGCTGCCGGACGGCTATGGCCTGCGGGACGACCTGCTGGACATAGAGGCGGGCGAGGGCGGGACTGCGCCCGGCCAGCGCCGCCTGGAGAGCGACGACCCCTCGGAGACGCGCATATGCATAACTGCCCCGGCGGGCAGCATGACGATAAGGCCCGTGCTGGGCGCGCTGCACAGCATACGCAACCTGCAGCCGCAGGGCTTGGGCGTGATACAGACCTATCCGGCGGGCAGCGTGCCCTCCGGCAGCACGGTCACGGTGGCGCTGCTGCCGGCCGAGGGCTGGCGCGCGCGGGAGGATTCCATCTCGATATGCGCCGCCGGCAGCCATGTGGAGGCGGCCCGGGCCGAGAACGGGTGCTTCGTGATGCCGTCGTGCGACTGCGAGATAAGCGCCGTGTTCGAGCCGGTGCCATTTGGCGTGGAACTGCCCGGGGACGGCTGCTTTGAGCTGACGGCCAGCTACACCCTGAGCGCGTCGGGAGCGGTGGACGCCCCGGCCGATAGCGGAGTGCCCGCCGGAGCGCTGGTGCGCGTGGCGGCGCAGGCGCGCGCGGGCTGCACCGTGCAGGGGCTGTACCTGGTCGCAGGCGGCGGCGAGCCGCAGCTGATAGGCGAGGGCGCGCAGGCGTCGTTCGTCATGCCGGACGCGGACGTGGCGGTATATGCGCTGTGCGCGGACGGGAACCACGCCCTGCCGGAGCTGGCCGTGCGCCTAGCTGCCGCGCAGGAGAGCGCGCAGACCGTGGCGGACGCGCTGAGCGCGGACAGGCTGCCCTGCGGCGCGAGCGTGGTCACGGAGGAACGCAATCTGCGCCTG
>JBJEUC010000237.1:0-3389 GCA_051883635.1 Candidatus Fimadaptatus sp. | reverse complement strand
TCGTCAACACGCTCAGGGCCGTGCAGACCGGCGGCAGGATATCCTGCGCGGAGCATGTGCATCGCGGTATAACCTACGTGCGCCAGGTGGTCGAGCTGCTGCCGCAGGCGGCGGGCCTGCCGGGCGGCGTGTACAACTACGGCAGCGAGAACGAGCTGACCATGCCACAGACGGCGCGGGCGCTGCTGGAGGCGCTGCGCCTGGGCGAGCTCGCGGACAGGCTCATCGAGGTGCGCCCGGAGCGCCAGCACTCGCTCTGGCTGGACTGCAGCGCCCTGCGCCGCCACGGCATCGCGTTCGACACGACGGCGGAGGGCTTCGCGCGCTGCGCGAGGGACTATGGGCTGAGCGGCTGAGCAGGGGAAGGGGCGTTTTCGCTCGCATCTGCCCGTCCACGCTCCCGCGCGCTAGGAGCGGATACGCCGCCCGGACGCGACCATCGCGCATGGCGCAAGCGGCGCATCGCGTGTGAACATGCCCCATGCACTCGCAAACCGCCATCCCCAAAACCAACAGATCACCGCCACCCGGGTCATACCGGGGGGCGGTGATCTTGCATATGCGGCGACAAGACCGCGCCGCGCATCACACCTTCATGTGCAGGTACTTGCCCTGTATGAAGCGCCGCATGTTCAGCACCATGCGGAAGCAGAGGCTTATAGTGTTGGCCCAGAATACGCCGCCCGCGCCCATGCTCCACACATAGCACAGCAGATAGGTGAGCGGCAGGCGTATGGCCCACACGGCAAATATCGTCGAGTACATTACGTAGCGCACGTCGCCGCCCACGCGCAGCTGCGGATCCAGCGTGTTCAGCGATATCGCCGGTATGCACATCACGAATACCGCAAGGAGCGCGTCGGCCGCGTGCGCCTGCACGGCGGGGTCGGAGGAGTATATCGGCGTGAGCCGACTGCCGAAGGTCATGAGCGCCAGGCTGAGCGCCAGCGATATGCCCATGCCTATGGCCCATATGCGCCAGCCGGTGCGCCGCGCGCGCCCGAGCTCGCCCGCGCCTATCAGCTGGCCGATTATCGGCGGGGCGACGGTGGCGCATATCGTCTGCGGCAGCGAGGCGAAGGAGTACAGCGTGTTGGCGACGTTGTAGGAGGCCGCCTCGAATGTGCCCAGACCTATGACCATCGACCCGGCTATCAGGTAGCCGGTCTGCACGAATATCGATTCGACCGAGGTGGGCACGCCCACGCTCAGTATGCGGCGGAAGGTGGGCATGTGCGCGCGCAGCATCCCGCGCAGCGTGACGAGGTAGCGGTGGCTGCGCATCAGCGTGAAAAACGCGATGGCCGTGCCCAGCGCGCGGCTTATCAGGTACGAAAGCCCCGCGCCCACCACGTCCAGCGGTATCACGCGCAGGAACAGCCATGCAAAGGCCAGCTGCATCAGGCACAGCGTGAGCGAAATGATGAGCGGCGAACGCCCGTCGCCCGAGGCGCGCAGCGCGCTGGTGAGCGCGTTGTTCATCAGCGCAAAGGGCAGCGACAGTATCAGCACCCGGAAAAACGCCACGCCCTCGCCCAGCACTCCGGCGTCCGCGCCCGGCATCAGCAGGCGCATCAGCGGCTCCGCGCAGCCGAAGCAGACCGCCGTCACGGCCAGCGCCGCCGCCGCCGTCATCAGCACGGTCTGCTCCACCACGCGCGAGGCCTCCCGCTGCTCGCCCGCGCCCAGCAGGCGCGCGCAGAGTATGCCCGAGCCGGTCACCAGCATCGTGGCCGCCGCGCATATCAGGTTGATGACCTGGTTGCCCTGCGCTATGGTCGTAAGCGAGCTGCCGCTTATGCCGCCGATGAGGTAGGAGAATATCAGCCCCGCCGCCGTGTTGAGCATGCTTTCCAGCGCTACCGGTACCACAAAGCGGACGTTGGCGTTTGCGTGTAAAATGCTCTTCATTTCACTGCGCGCCCCTTTTCCGTATTCCGCTCAATATTTTACATCCAGCGATGCGATATGTCAATGCGCGGAGGTGGGGAGGGGCGTGGAGGGAGTTGGTCTTGCACATCAAGCTCCATCCCAATCGCCCCCCTCAAACCACCTTCCCCATATAATACTCGTCAACGAACTCCCCATCCACGCGCATGGACATCCTCCGCACGCCCTCCACGGCAAAGCCGCTCCTGCGGTACAGGCGAAGCGCTGCCTCATTCCGGCACTCCACGGTTAGCTCCAGCCGGACGATGCCGCTCGCCCGCGCCCACTCGTCCAGCCGCTCAAAGAAGGCCGTGCCTATGCCCCGCCCGCGGTAGGCGGCCAGCACGCCGGTCACTATGTACGCCGTGTGGGCGACGCGCCTGAGCGCGCCCCGCTCCGCCCACAGGTAGCCCACCAGCCGCCCGGCATCGAACGCCCCCAGCAGCAGGTCGCGGCCCTGCGCAAGGGCGTCACGCATCCGGGCCGCCGTGCCCTCGGGGCTGGAGCGCTGCGCGCGCTCGCCGGGCTCGTACATCATGTACTCGGTCTCGCTGTCCAGCTCGTTCAAAAAGCGCCAGAAGCCGTCGGCGTCGCCGGGCTGCAGGCTCCTTATCTCTATCATGTGCGTCCTCCTTAATGAAAAATGCTTTTCGCCAGTATAGCATATCGCCCGGCCCTGGTCAATCGCGCCCGCGCTGAAACAAATCGGATACAAATACCATCTAATATGAAGAAAACCATTGCGACCGGAGGAAAGATGAAGATACTGATAGTGGAAGACGAGGAGCCCATCGCCGCGTTCCTTCAAAAGGGGCTGGAGGCGGCCGGGCATGAGTGCGCGTGCGCGCAGGATGGCGAGGCGGCGGCGGGCCTGCTGGACGCGCAGGCGCGCTGGGATATGGTGCTGCTGGACGTGATGCTGCCGGGTGTGGACGGGTTCGAGCTGATGCGCTATATCGACCCGCAGGATACGCCGGTGATATTCCTCACCGCGCGCGGCGACGTGAGCGACAGGGTGCGCGGCCTGCGCATGGGCGCGGACGACTACATCGTCAAGCCCTTCGAGATGATAGAGCTGCTGGCGCGCATTGAGGCCGTGATGCGCCGCCGGGGGATGGGGGAGTACGTGCTCAAGGTGGGCGACGTGAGCCTGGACCTGCGCGCGCATCGCGCGGAGCGCGGCGGCAGCGCCGTGGAGCTCACCGCGCGGGAGTTCGACCTGGCGGAGTTCTTCATGCGCAACCGCGACCGCGCGCTTTTCCGCGACACGATATACGAGCGCGTGTGGGGCGGCGAGTACAGCGGCGACACGCGCACGGTGGACCTGCACGTTATGCGCCTGCGCAAAAAGCTGGGATGGGAGCAGAGGCTGTGCTCGATACCCCGCATCGGCTACCGCCTCGACAGCCGGCCGTGAGCCTGCGCGCGCGGCTCTTTGCCGCCTGCCTGGGGGTGCTGGC
>JBJEUC010000236.1:0-3394 GCA_051883635.1 Candidatus Fimadaptatus sp. | reverse complement strand
CAGCACCTCGCGCACGTCCGCGATTATCCCGCTGGCAGCCCTTGCGCCTGCGGCTCCGGGCCACGCCACCAGGGCATGCTCATTGAACACGGGTTCGGGCGTAGGGGCCTCGGTGGGCTCCTCAGTCGGCTCCTCGGTGGGAACAGCCGTGGGCTCTTCAGTAGGCTCGGGCGTGGGCTCCTCGGTGGGTTCTTCGGTCGGTTGCTCAGTGGGCTCAGCCGTGGGTTCCTCAGTAGGCACGACCGTCGGCTCCTCTGTCGGCTCGGCGGTGGGCGCTTCGGTAGCCATGTTCTGAACGACTTCCTCGGGCGTAGGCGCTTCGGTAGGCTCCTCCGTCGGCTCGTCAGTGGGCAGGGCCGTAGGCGCTTCGGTCGGCGCGGCCGTGGGCACTTCGGTAGGTTCATCAGTGGGCTCGGCGGTGGGCGCGCCGGTAGCGGTCACTATGCCCGGGTTGTCGGGCGCGCCGCCGTCGTCTATCTGGAACACCTGGCGCACGCGGCCCATCAGGTCGTCGGCATAGGGCCGCACCGCATCCAGGTTGTACACGTACACGCAGCCCAGCGCGAACACGGCCGCAAACAGCACCGACAGGAGCGCCTTCACCGCTTTAGGCCAGCTGAGCTTGCGCCGCCACAGCATCACAAGGCCCACCGGATACAGCACCGCCAGCATCAGCAGCGTGACCAGGGCGTACAGCACCGGAGGCCGGCGACGGCGGCGGCTCGGGCGGTAATTGCCCCGCCGCTCCGAGCGCATCATATATGAGTTGGGATCGTGCGCAAGCAGGAATCCCCTCTTTATCGCTGCGTCCATTGTATATACCATCCTCTGTCATATTAAAAGGTATTCTGTCCCCATTTTTCACTATACAGAATACCACATCCGGCATACCGGCGCAATACATGCCCCGAAAAAACCACATTCGCGCGGCTTTATTGAGCCTGCGCGCGGGAAGTGCAGCGGCCCGCGCAAAGCCGCAGGCTCTGCGCGCATCGCCGGTATCAAGGCCGCTGCGCATGAAAGCGGAGCCGAACGGCGCAGCGTCCGCGCGGGCGCGCGTTGGGAGGGGGCAGTCGAGCGGAGGGACATGCCCGCCCGACGCTTGAACTTGAGCGCGGCGGCATCGCTGCTCCGGCGGCAGCCCCGCAGCATGGTGTCGGAGCAGGCCCCGCGCTCCACGTCTGCTTCGTGCACGCGTCGCACAGGCATGGCGCGTACCCGCCCGCTTCGGCGGTAGGCCCACAGCATAGCGTCGGCGCAGGCTCCGCCGCCGCGAACCCCCTCGCTCCCCGTCTGCTTCGCGACCGCGCCGCATGGGCATTGCACAAGGCCGCGCATGACCCCACTCCTGCGCACCGACCGCCCCGCCCGCCGTCGGGCCCGTGTTCATTATCATATGACAATGTTCGTATTTTGCACATCATCCCGCCCTGATGAGCGGCACACAGCGCTGTCCTGCGCTCAAAACGCGAACTATGCCCGTCCTCCCGCAAATGAATCGCACGCCTCGTCCGTGCCCACCTGCCGCTGCCCGTCGCGCTCCCGGGGCGCGCGGGCGTTCCCGCCGTGCCTACGCGCCGCCCGGCCCGCCGCGCGCGCGGGGCGACGCCGCCGCAGTTTGAAGGCGGGGCGACGCACATATTCGTTTTGGACGCGCGGGCGCGCATTGCCGCCAGGGGTGCGGCAGAGCGGCGCGCCACAGATTTTACGAACATATCATTTTGGTATGCTGCATATCGTTCGTGTATCGATCGCTATTTACTCTTGCCAAACGCCCCCGGAAGCGGTATAATAGTAGCTAATTCCCGTGCTGAAGCAATATGCGCGCGGCGCGCCGGGAATATATGCCCGCGTGCAAAACGGCAATAGCGGCAAGGGTGCCGTTGCCGGGATTCGGAAAGGGAGGATTGACCATGGAACGGGTTTACAACTTTGCGGCGGGACCTTCCGCCATGCCGGAAGAGGCGCTCAGAAGAGCCGCGTCCGAAATGCTGTGCTACGGCGATACAGGCGTATCCGTGATGGAGATGAGTCACCGCGCCAAGATGTATCTGGCGATATGGGACGAGGCCATGGCCGTGTTCAAGCGCCTGATGGGCGTGCCCGAGGGCTACACGGTGCTGTTTTTGCAGGGCGGCGCCACCGGCCAGTTCGCGGCGGTGCCCATGAACCTGATAGGCATTACCGGCAAGGCCGACTATGTCGACACCGGCAATTTCGCCAGCGGTGCCATGAAGGAAGCCCAGCGCTACGGCGACGTAAAGTGCGCCGCCTCCAGCAAGGCGGACGGCTACACCTATATACCCGAGCTGAGCCGCGCCTCCTTCCGCGAGGACGCGAGCTATGTGCATATAACCGGCAACAACACCATATTCGGCACGCGCTACGCCGAGCTGCCCGACACGGGCGACATACCGCTGTGCGCGGACCTGTCCTCGTCTATACTGTCCGAGCCCTACGACGTGAGCCGCTTCGGCGTGATATACGCCGGCGCGCAGAAGAACATCGGCCCGGCCGGCCTTACCGTGGTCATAGTGCGCAACGACCTCATGGGCCACGCGCTGCCCATATGCCCCAAGGTGCTCAACTACGCCATCGAGGCCGAAAAGGACTCCATGCTCAACACGCCGCCGACCTACTCGGTCTACATGGCCAAGCTGTGCATGGAGTGGCTGGAAGCCCAGGGCGGCGTAAAGGCGATAGAGCAGGTCAACATTGAAAAGGCGCGCCTCCTGTACGACTTCATAGACAACTCCTCCCTGTTCAAGAACAGCGTCGAGCCGCGCTATCGTTCGCGCATGAACGTCACCTGCGTTACCGGCAGCCCCGAGCTGGACGACGCCTTCGTAAAGGGCGCGGCCAGGCACGGGCTCATCGCCCTCAAGGGCCACCGCCTGGTGGGCGGCATACGCGCCAGCATCTACAACGCCATGCCCATAGAAGGCGTAAAGGCGCTGATAGAGTACATGAAGCAGTTCGAGCTGGAAAACCGATAAGGACGCGCGGAGGTAACGATATGTTTCGCATAAAGACGCTCAACGAGATCTCCCCGGTGATAAACACCGTGCTCACCGACGAATACCAGGTCGGCAAGGACGTGGAAAACGAGCAGGGCATAATAGTGCGCAGCGCCAAAATGCACGACATGGAGCTGCCCGAAAGCCTGCTGGCCATAGCGCGCGCGGGCGCGGGCTACAACAATATCCCCGTGGACAAGTGCTCTGCGGCCGGCATAGTCGTGTTCAACACGCCCGGCGCCAACGCCAACGCCGTAAAGGAGCTGGTAGTGGCCGGCATGCTGCTGGCCGGGCGCGACATAGTGGGCGGCATAGAGTGGGCGCGCACGCTCAAGGGCGAGGGCGACAAGGTGGCCGCGCTGGTGGAAAAGGGCAAG
>JBJEUC010000235.1:0-3395 GCA_051883635.1 Candidatus Fimadaptatus sp. | reverse complement strand
AAAGCACTTGCCCACCGTCATGCCCAGCATGTTGGACAGCACGGCCGGCTGCAGGCCCGTGGTGTACGAATTGATGAGGAAGAACAGGGGCCTGTCGCTCAGCACGCCGGCGCACTCCTCCACCAGCCCGTACAGCTCGTTTTCCAGCTTCCACACCTCGCCGCCCGGCCCGCGCCCGTATGAGGGCGGGTCCATGAGCAGCCCGTCGTATGTGCGGCCCCGGCGCTTTTCGCGCTGCACGAACTTGAGCGCATCGTCTATCATCCAGCGCACGCTGGTCTCGGGCACGCCGGAGAGCTCGCGGTTCTCCTTGGCCCAGAGCACCATGCCCTTGGCCGCGTCCACATGGCACACCTCGGCCCCCGCGCGCGCGCAGGCCACCGTCGCGCCGCCGGTGTAGCCGAACAGGTTGAGCACGCGCGCGCCGCCGCGCCTCTCTATCAGCGAGCGCATCCAGTCCCAGTTGACCGCCTGCTCGGGAAAGAGTCCCGTGTGCTTGAAGCCGGTGGGGCGCACGTAGAAGCGCAGGTCGCGGTAGCCCACCTCCCACCGCTCGGGCAGGCGGCGCATGAACTCCCACTCGCCGCCGCCCTTGCTGGACCTGTGATAATGGGCGTCAGCCCGGCGCCACATCTCGGGGGCCTGCCGGGGCCATATCGCCTGCGGGTCGGGGCGGCGCAGCACTATGTCGCCCCAGCGCTCCAGCTTTTCACCGTCGCCGGTGTCCAGCACCTCGTAATCCTTCCAGCCGTCGGCTATGAACATATTTCCTCCATGTATCGTCGTCGTGTCCGCGCGCGCGTCCTGCCGCGCACGCCGGCATATGCGGCGCGCGCACTTAACGCGCGCCGCAGGGGCTCATCACTTCTTCCAGCAGGCGAACCGGGCCGCCTCGTCGTTTATGCTCCACTCGGCGGTGTACGCGCCCTCGGGAGCCTCGGTCAGGTACTCTATCGCCAGCACGCTGTCCATTATCGACTGGCGCTGCGGCTCCACCATGCTCATCAGGCGCTCGGTGCCGGCAAGGCTTATGCCTATGCGGTCGACCACCTCGTAGCCGGCGTCCTTGCGCATGGTCTGGAGCTTGCTGATGACCTCGCGCGCGAAGCCCTCGCTTATCAGCTCGTCGGTCATGCGGGTGTCCAGCACCACGGTCATGCCGTCCTGGCTCTCGGCGTCGAAGCCCTCCTTCTGCATGGGCTCTATCAGCGTATCGTCGCGGCCCAGCTCGACCTCCTGGCCGTTCACCTCAAAGCGCAGCGTCTCGCCGCGGTCGAAGGTCTCGACCACCTCTGTGCCGTCCACGCTCTCCAGGAACTTGCGTATGCCGCCCAGGAGCTTGCCGTACTTCGGGCCCACGGTGCGCAGCTGCGGCTTGATGCGGTAGCCGGTGAAGGCGCGCGCGTCGGTCACGTACTCCACCTGCTTTACGTTCAGCTCGTCGGCTATCAGCGCCGCAAAGTCCTCGGGCAGCTCCGCGCCGCGTATGTAGAGGCGCTGGCAGGGCTGGCGGGTCTTTATGTTGGCGCTGGAGCGGCAGGCGCGGCCCAGCTGCACGGCCAGTATCACGCGCTCCATGTTCTCCTCCAGTTCGCGGGAGATGAGGCTCTCGTCCGCCACGGGGAAGTCGCACAGATGCACGCTGTCGGGCGCGGAGGGGTCGTTGTTCACCACCAGGTTCTGGTACATGGACTCGGCCATGAACGGCACAAACGGCGCGCACAGCTTGGCCAGCGTTACCAGCACGCGATAGAGCGTGTCGAACGCGGCCAGCTTGTCGCCCTCCATGCCCTTGCCCCAGAAGCGCTCGCGGCAGCGGCGCACGTACCAGTTGGACAGCTCGTCCACGAAGTCGCCCAGCGCGCGCGCGGCCTCGGCGATGTGGTAGTTCTCCAGATCCTCGTCCACGGTCTTTATCAGCGTCTGCAGCTTGCTGAGTATCCAGCGGTCCATCAGCGTGAGCGACTCGGGCGCGGCATGGGTGGTGAGCGGGTCGAAGGTATCTATCGACGCATACAGCGCGAAGAACGCATACGTGTTCCACAGCGTGCCCATGAACTTGCGCTGGCTCTCGGCCACGGCCTCGGGATAGAAGCGGCTGGGCAGCCACGGCGCGCCCGCGGTGTAGAAGTACCAGCGCACGGCGTCGGCGCCGAACTGGTCCATCACGCCGAAGGGGTCGACCACGTTGCCGGTGTGCTTGCTCATCTTCTTGCCGTACTTGTCCAGCACATGGCCCAGCACCAGGCAGTTCTTGAACGGCGCCTTGTCAAACAGCAGCGTGGATATGGCCAGCAGCGTATAGAACCAGCCGCGCGTCTGGTCGACGGCCTCGCTTATGAAGTTGGCCGGGAAGTTCTCCTCGAACTTCTCCTTGTTCTCAAAGGGATAGTGCCACTGGGCAAAGGGCATGGAGCCCGAATCGTACCAGCAGTCTATCACCTCGGGCACGCGGTGCATCTCGCCGCCGCACTCGGGGCAGGTGAGCGTCACCTGGTCGATGTAGGGGCGGTGCAGCTCTATGTCGTCCGGCACGTTCTTGCCCAGGCGCTTGAGCTCCTCTATCGAGCCTATTACGTGCATATGGCCGCATTCGCAGGTCCATATCGGCAGCGGAGTGCCCCAGTAGCGCTCACGGCTCAGGCCCCAGTCTATCACGTTCTCCAGGAAGTTGCCCATGCGGCCTTCCTTTATGTTCTCGGGCAGCCAGTTGACCGAGCGGTTGTTGGCCACCAGCTGGTCGCGCACGGCGGTCATGCGTATGAACCAGGTGGAGCGCGCGTAGTAGATGAGCGGCGTGTCGCAGCGCCAGCAGAACGGGTAGCTGTGGGTGTACTTGAGCGTCTTTACCAGCAGCCCCTTCTCCTCCAGAGCCTCCAGTATCGGCCGGTCGGCCTGCTTTACGAAGGTGCCCTCCCAGGGCGTGCCGGGCACGAACTTGCCGTCGGTGCCCACCAGCTGCACAAAGGGCAGGTCGTTGGTGTGGCCGATGCGGGCGTCGTCCTCGCCGAACGCGGGCGCGATGTGGACTATGCCGGTGCCCTCGGTGAGGGTGACGTAGCCGTCGGCCACCACGTAGAAGGCGCGCTTGCCCTCGGTATCGGCGCAGTCAAACAGCGGCTCGTACTCCATGCCCACCAGGTCCGCGCCCTTGTGGGTGGCTATCGCCTCTATCTCGTCCTCGCCCACCACAGACTTTACCAGCTCGCTGGCCATTATGCGTACGCGGCCGTCCCACTTGAACTCCAGGTAGTCCTCCTTGGCGTTTACGCACAGCGCGACGTTGGAGGGCAGCGTCCAGGGGGTGGTGGTCCAGGCCAGCAGGTACCTGTCCTCGCCCTTTACCTTGAAGCGCACGAATGCGGTTGTGTCCTCCACGTCCTTGTAGCCCTGCG
>JBJEUC010000234.1:0-3412 GCA_051883635.1 Candidatus Fimadaptatus sp. | reverse complement strand
GAGGAGCAGCTGGAGCAGCTGGAGGCGGTCATAGCCGCGCTCGAGCAGGGCGACATGCCGCTGGACAAGTCCATTGAGGAATACCGGCGCGGCGTGGAGCTGACCCGCGCGCTCAAGGCCCAGCTCGAGGGCGCGCGCAGGCAGCTGGCCCTGCTCGACGCGGACGAGGAAGACAATGCCGGAGAAGCGAAGTGAGCCCGCAGCCGGGCAGGAGGACGGTCATATGACGCAGGAGGAATACGCGCGCAGGGCGCTTGCCTATCTGGAGGAGATAGAAGCCGGGCTGGAGCGCTTGCTGCCTGAGGGCGGCTCGAATGAGGGCATACCGGCGCTGCTGGGCGGCTCCATGCGCTATTCGCTGCTGGCAGGCGGCAAGCGGCTGCGGCCGGTGCTGCTCCTGGCGGCGGCGGACATGCTGGGCGGCGGCGAGGGCGCGCTCACCTGCGCCTGCGCGCTGGAGATGATACACACCTACTCGCTGATACACGATGACCTGCCGGGCATGGACAACGACACGCTGCGCCGCGGCAGGCCCACCAATCACGTGGTCTACGGCGAGGGCCAGGCGATACTGGCCGGCGACGGCCTGCTCACATATGCGTTTGAATGCGTGCTGCGCGATGCGTGCGCGCGGGACGCGGAGGCGGCCCTGCGGGAGCTGCGCGCGCTCAGACGCATTGCGGAGGCGGCGGGCTGCGGCGGCATGGTCGCGGGCCAGTGCGCCGACCTGGCCTGCGAAAGGCGCATGGGGCAGACGAATGGCGTGGTGACGGACGGGGAGATGTGCCCCGACGAAATGCTCGCCTATATCCACCGGCGCAAGACCGCGCGCCTGCTGATGGCGCCCTTTGAGGCGGCCTGCGAGCTGACCGGCGCGGACGACGACATGCGCGCGCGGCTCATGCGCTTTGCGGAGCCGTTCGGGCTGCTGTTCCAGGTGGTGGACGATTACCTGGATGCCTGCGGCGACAGCGCGGCGCTGGGCAAGAGCGTGGGCAAGGACGCCTCGAGCGGCAAGCTGACATACGTGTCGCTCTATGGGATAGAACGCACGCTCGAGATACGCGACGAGCTGGCCGGACAGGCGCGCAGGGCGCTTGAGGATATACCGGACGGCGGCTTTCTGGCCTGGGAGCTGGAGACGATGGCGCGCCGCGACAGATGAGGGGGCGGTTACTTGGACGGGATGGAGGCACTGCTTGCCAACAGGGTGCTGTGGGCGGCCCTTATGGGCTGGTTCGTGGCGCAGGTGTTTAAGGTCATCATAACGTTTATTACCTACCGGAAGTGGGACTTTTCGCGCATGTTCGGCTCGGGCGGCATGCCCTCCTCGCACTCCTCGTTCATATGCGCGCTGGCTACGTCGGTGGGCATGTCGCGCGGGTTCCAGAGCGTGGAGTTCGCCATAACCGTGGCGCTGGCGCTGATAGTGATGTACGACGCGGCCGGTGTCAGGCGCTCGGCCGGCAAGCAGGCCGCCGCGATAAACCGCATAATACAGGACATGATGAAGCGCGGCAGCAAGCTCACGCAGGTGCACCTCAAGGAGCTGATAGGTCATACGCCCTTCGAGGTCATAGTGGGCGCGCTGCTGGGCGTGCTGGTGGGCATACTGTTCGTGTAAAGCCGACGCCGCGCGCGCCGGACGCGCTCGCAACGTCCCCCAACGCAGTTCGAGAGGGCCGAAGGCCCTCTCGAACTGCGTTGGGGGAGTGTGAGTAAGAACGCAAAGCACCACCATCCACCCTTTGCAACAAGGCAGAGCGCCGCGCCAGAACGCGGCGCCCCGCCGCCTCCATCCCCATAGCGGAGCGGCGGCGTTTCAAGGGGTAATAGGAGAATCCAAGGAGGATTTAGGGGGAAATCGCAATCCCCCTAATCCTCCTTGGCCGCCGGAGGCAGCCACGCGGCTGTTGCTGCAGCCCAAAGCGGCGCAAGAATGCGCCGCGAAGGCGAAAGGCAACGGCAGAACGCAAAGCACCACACCCAAACCTTTGCAACAACGGCAGAGCGCCGCGCCAGAACGCGGCGCCTCGCCGCCTCCAACCCCATAGCGGAGCGGCGGCGGTACAAAGGGGTGAGCAGAGAATCCAAGGAGGGAGTAGGGGGAACTCGCAATCCCCCTATCCCTCCTTGGCCGCCGGAGGCAGCCACGCGGCTGCTGCCGCAGCCATAAGCGGCGCAAGAACGCCGCCGCAAAAGCTGCAAAGCAACGGCAGAACGCAGAGCAACATGCACACACCCTTTGCCCAAACGGCAGTGCGCCGCGCCAGAACGCGATGCCCTCCCACCTCCACCCTAAGCAAAGCAGCATCTGCCCCGCGGCTGCTCCCTTTACCCTTGTAAAGTACCCCAATCCTGAAAATACACAATGTACAAAACCGCCAATACCTGCTAAAATAGAGTCATGGCAAGAAGATATGAAGTAACCAGTGCCGAGTGGAAACGCATCAAGGACATTCTGCCTCCGGAACGAAGCGGGACGAAAGGACAACCGCAGATAGATAACCGCAACATGCTCAATGGCATGCTGTGGATACTGCGTTCCGGATGTGAGTGGAGCGATATGCCAAAGCGCTATGGGGATTGGCAAATCGTGTATTCGCGTTACCGCGAATGGCAAGAAGATGGTATAATCGAGCAGGTATTCAGCAAACTGGATAAGGAACCGGAACCGAATTACGAGAGCATCTTTTCCGCATTGGTCCAGTCGCTCGAAAGCGTCGATGACGGCGAAAAGGAGGAGCAATAGACCGCTCGCGCGTGGTTATCACGTCCCCTGCGCGCGGCCTTGCTCCGGCACCGCGCATTATCCGGGCGTTGCCTTGTATGCGTGCCATCATTTTATGTCGGCATGTATTTGTCGAGATGCCCGACCACCGTTTCCATGTATGCCTTCATGACAGCGTCGTCGTTCTGCACACCGTGCCCGGAGTGGGGCGCTTTGAACATGCTTGAACAAAGAGAAAGCCAGCGCCTTTGGACGCTGGCCGGTGTTCCAGGCTTTTGGCCTTTGTGAAAACCACCCGTTTTGCAGGTGGTTTTATCTATAAAATCACTTTCCCTGCCCCTTCGCGGCCTTATGCCCGTACAGGAACGGCCGCGCGACCGTGCGGTTGAACACGTCTATCAGCGGGCCCATGAACAGCGCGGTTATCAGCGTGCCCACGCCCACGACCGCGCCCAGCGCAAAGCCTATGCCCACGCATATGAGGTCGGTGCATATGCGGATGATGCGGAAGGGTATGGGCAGCTTCTTGTCGAGATGCAGCGCTATCGCGTCGTAGACCGATACGCCCAGGTCGGCGGTAAAGTATATCGCCGAGGCAAAGCACATCACCACCACGCCTATCACCAGAAACACTATGCGGGTGGCAAGCGTCGGGTCGGGGAACAGCACCCCCAGCAGCCA
>JBJEUC010000233.1:0-3423 GCA_051883635.1 Candidatus Fimadaptatus sp. | reverse complement strand
CCTTAATTTACTCGCACGCGGGGATCGACCACGGCGTACATGATGTCGGCCACGATAAGGCTCACCTGCGTGAGCACTATTATGAACACCAGGTAGAACATCGTAAAGGGGATGTCGCCGGCTATCATGGCGTTGTAGGACACGTAGCCTATGCCCGGTATCTGGAACAGCGTCTCGGTTATCATGGAGCCGCCGAACATGCTGGGCAGCAGGTACGACATGTAGGATACCAGCGGTATCAGCGTGTTGCGGAAGGCGTGCTTGTTTATGACCTTGCTCTCGCTCAGGCCCTTGGCGCGCGCGGTGCGGATGTAGTCGGCGTTGAGCACCTCCAGCATGTTGGTGCGGGTGTAGCGCATCAGTCCGCCCAGCGACAGCATGGTGAGCGTCACTATCGGCAGCACCATGTGCATGGCTATGTCGCCTATCTGGCCCCAGAAGGAGAGCTGGTCGTGGAAGCGGCCCACCAGGCCGTACAGGTCGAACCAGCCCAGCTTTATCGAGAACACGTACTTGAGCAGCGTGGCCAGGAAGAAGGAGGGCAGCGATATGCCCATCAGGGCGATTACCGTGACCGTGTAGTCGGTCTTGGAGTACTGCTTGCGCGCCGCCAGTATGCCCAGCGGTATGCAGATTATCACCTCAAGGAACAGCGTTATGATGTTGATGATTATGGAGTAGCCGATAACGTCCTTGAACTTGCTCACGACGGGCACGTTGTAGAACCAGGAATCGCCAAAGTTGCCGCGTATGGCGTCCTTGAGCCAGTACATGAAGCCCGAGAAGATGTCGGTGTCCAGATGGTAGACGTTGTTCAGCTCGGCCAGCCACTGGGAGTAGGACTTGCCGCCGGGCAGTGCGGAGCGCTGGCGCGCTATGGATTCCACGTATGACGTAGGCAGACACCGCAGCACTGCATAGACCACAAACGCGCCGCAGAACACGATTACTATGCCCAGCAGCAGGCGGCGTATGATAAACTTCGTCATTGTGTTTTCCTCCTTTCGCGTATTGCGGCCCATGGGCCGGTGATGGAAGTCGAATGTATAAGGGATATGCGCGATGCCGGGGGAGATATGTAAATCGCGCCGGCACAGATGCCGCGCAGGCGCTGAGCAATGTACAGCGTGAAGCGGCGTCCCCGGCCCTGTCACGCGATAGCTTTCAATTGCAGGATGCGCCCTTTGCGTGCTGCGCGGGCGGCTCGCGGTCACAAAAAAGAGCCGTGCGGCACGCTTTGGCGAAACGCCGGTCATGCGGCACGGCGGCGAGGCAGCCTCCGTATATGGATAGTGTAACCGCCGCCGTGCCCGGTCAGACCGGGTAGGGGAGCCGCCCCGCAAGCGGGGCGGCTAAAGGGAACCCCGTGAGATTACTTTGCCATTTCCAGCTTCTCGATCTCGGCCTTCCAGCCCCAGAACGTGGTGATGTCGGGGGTGATGGTGGAGCAGTCGATGCGCTGCGTGGAGAATATCTGGCAGTTCTGCCTCTGGTAGCAGGGTATCTCGACGGCGGCGTCGACGATGAGGTCCAGAGCCTGCTTGTAGATGGCCTTGCGGTAGCTCTGGTCGTCGGACTTGCGGGCGTCGATTATCAGCTTATCCAGCTCTTCGCTGGCGATGTGGTAGTGGTTGGAATCCGAGCCGCCCAGGCCGACGATGTTGCCGGAGTAGTAGACCTGGTACATGTCAGGATCGATGGTGGACTGCCAGGCAGCGCACCACAGCTCCTGCTCGCCGGCATCCAGCATATCCCACAGTATCGAGGTATCGGACAGGTCGTTTATCTTCAGCTCGATGCCGATGGTGGCCAGAGCCGCCTGAGCATCGGTCAGCACCGCGAAGGAGGGGTGGTCGCCCACGCCGTCAGCGCCTATGGTCACTTCGTAGGACAGCTTGGCGCCCTCGGGAGCGGCGGTGAACACACCGGCGGTCTCGTCGAAGGTGTAGCCCGCGGCTACCAGGAAGCCCTTGGCGGCCTCGACAGCAGCGGCGTACTTGTCGTCGGCGGTCATGTCGGAGGTGTAGATGTCGTTGCCGTCAACGTCTACCGAGAAGGCTACCTTGTAGTCCTCGTCGGAGGGCTGCGGCGCGGCCCAGGAGGTGTTGGATATCGGGTAGTTGATGACGGAAGCGGCGTCGCCGTAGTAGGAGTCATACGCCACGTCGCGGTACACGGACAGCACGGTGGCCAGAGCCTTGCGCAGGTTCTTGGAGGCTTCGCTCAGCGGCTCGCCGGCAACGTTCACATTGTCAGCGTTGATGCCGATGTAGCCGTAGCCCAGGTTGTCGACCAGCGAGGTGGTAACTACGTCGCCGGTCAGCTCGCCGTTGGAGTTGTAGCCGCGCACCTCGTTGAAGTACGCCTTGGAGCCGGTCATGTCGCCCTGATCGACGGTGCCCGCCGCAACGCCCGCGGCGACTTCGCTGGAGTTGGACTCCTTGAACTGCACGTACTTGATCGCGGGAGCGCCCATGTAGTAGTTCTCGTTGGCCTCGAAGTAGACAACGCGGTTGTCGTACTTGACGAACTTGTAGGGGCCGGCGCCCATGGGCTCGGTGGTCTTGGACTCCATGATGCTCAGATCGCCGAAGTCAAAGCCGAACTTGTTGTTCTCGTAGTCGTACTTGGACGCGTCGCCGTAGTAGTGCATGGGGGCCACGCCAACGCCCAGTATGCTGTACACGGCGGGAGCCTCGTAGCCGTTGGTCACGACCTGCACGGTGAAGTCGTCCAGCTTGGTTATACCGCTTATGTTGGGCACGCCGGCGCTCTCGCCGTCGCTGTCAGCGGCGCTGCACTCGCTCAGGAAGGCGTTCACGGCGTTGCCGAACACGTCGGTGCCGTTGGCGCTCTCGACCTCAGCGTAAGCAGCCGCGTCGCCGTCGTAAGCGATGTAGGTCTCGTTGTAGTAGTCCTCGATGGTGGGATACTGCTCGGCGGCCAGGTCGAAGGTGAGGCCGGAAGCGGTGGTCAGCACCTTGGTCTCAACGTCGACGTTGCCAAAGCCCCACATGGCCATGCCCAGCGCGACCTTCAGGCCGTCGGAGGCGCCCACTTCGTCAGCGGTGTAGCCCATATAGGCCTCGGCATAGTCGGCGGCATAGTTGGTGAACACGTAGTCGACGATGCCCTGCACGTCGGCCATCCAGTTTTCCTTAATGGTATTCCAGTAGCTGTCCTGCTGCTCCTGGGTCCAGGTGTCGCTCTCGGTCCACTCGTGGTCGGGGCCCGCGGGGCACTTCCACCAGACGGCGCGATGGGAGCCCGCCACCACGTCGCGGGCGCGGACCGCGCCGTTCCTGGTCGGGTGCCACTGCTTGGCGACGGCGGGCGCCACGTTCGACAGCGCGTTGGTGACCGAGACGGCGCGGCTCGCGCAGAAGGGGCAGCCCGAGCCGCCCAAAGTCCGGTTGGCGACGG
>JBJEUC010000232.1:0-3432 GCA_051883635.1 Candidatus Fimadaptatus sp. | reverse complement strand
CGCAAGGTACCTGAGCGTGGAGCCCAGCGCCTTCCAGTCGCCGGTGATGATGCTGTCCAGTATCATAAAGCCCGTTACGTTCTGCGGACGCGCCATGAAGTCAAAGCGTCCTGACACGGGCAGCCAGCCCAGATTGACGGCAAAGGCGATTATGAGCATGAGGCCCAGCCAGAAGCGCGGCAGCGAGACGCCCACCAGGCCGCCTACCTGGCAGATGCGGTCCAGCCAGCTGTTCTGCTTGACCGCACAGATGACGCCCAGCGTTATGCCTATCACGGAGGCGATGGCCACGGCGAACAGCGCCAGCTCTATCGTGGCCGGCAGGCGCTCCAGAAGCTCCTTCATGACGGGCTGGCCGGAGAACAGCGAGTTGCCCAGGTCGCCCGAGAACATCTGCTTGAGGTAGATGAGGTACTGTTTCCAAATGGGCTCGTTGAGGCCCAGGTATTCGCTCAGCTCAGCAACCTTTTCCGCCGTGGCGTGCTGACCGAGCAGCAGATACGCGGGATTGGTGGAAAACACGCGCATCAGCACGAAAACTATCGTAACTATGCCCAGCACGACCGGGATAGCCATTGCCAGTCTTTTAAGTGTATACTTTAGCAAGTTTCACTCCCCCGTTTTAACGGCAGATTTGCGCGCAGTGCATATAATGAATGCGTTGCCCTCCGAACGCGCGGAGGACAACGCAGCATTGCGCCTTCAGAGCTTGACAGCCCGCGTATTAGCCGGCCTTCTTGGCCTGCCAATAGTGGTTGCCCCAGCCGCCCAGCACTTCGTCAGCATTCAGCATGGCGGTGGTGCTGGCAACATGCTCGCGGCAGTGGCCCAGTATGTAGACCGGGACATCCTCGTTGAGCTTCTGAGCAGCCTTGAAGTAGTTCTCGCCAGCCTCCTCGTAGCTGGAAGAGGTCAGAGCGGCGTCGAAGTACTCGTTGAAGGTGGCATCGGCGTAACCGGAATGGTTCGCGCCGCCGCCTATCTCCTCCTCGCTGAAGAGGAACAGTATGTTGGAGGTGTCGTTGTAGTCGGCGCCCCAGCCGTGCAGCAGCACGTCGTAGCCCTCTACCGGATCAGCGTACATCTTCTCGACGAACTCAGCCCAGGGCAGGATCTCGATGTTGACGGTGATGCCGACCTTGGCCAGCTCGGCCTGGATCTGAACAGCCAGCTGCTCACCGGCGGGGTTGTAGGACTTGTTGACGTTGTAGGTCAGCAGGGTGAACTCGAAGCCGCCCGGATAGCCGGCCTCGGTCATCAGCTCCTTGGCCTTCTCCACGTCGTAGCCGATGGTCACGTAATCATCGCGGTCGCCGGCCTGCATAACGGTGGGGATGGCGCTCTTGGCGCTCTCCATCGCGTCGCCGTACAGAGCGGTGTTGATGGCATCCATATCCAGCGCGTAGCACACGGCCTGGCGCAGGCGGATGTCGCTGAACAGCGGGTTCTTGTCGAAGTCGGCGAAGGACAGTATGCTCAGGTTCTTGCCGGGCACATTCATGACGTTGACGTTGCTGGCGCCCTTGAGCAGGTCGACCTGGTCAGCCGCGAGGCCGTCCATTACGTCTACGCCGCCGGTCATCATCTCGGAAACGGCAGTGCCGCTCTCGGGGATGATGCGCACGATGACGCCGCCGTTCTCGACCTTGCCGCCAAAGTACTCGTCGTTGCGGGTCAGCTGCACATACTGGCCGGAAGCCCACTCAACGAACTTGTACGGGCCGCAGCCTACGGGGTTGCGGTCGAAGCCCTCGGGGTTGGCCTCATAAGCGGTGGGCGAAACGAGACCGGCCGCCAGGGAGCTGCTGCCCTGCAGGGTGAGGAAGGTGGAGTCCTTCTGCTTGAGGGTGACCACGAAGGTCAGCGCATCGGTGGCCTCAAAGGACGCCACGTTGCCAAACAGAATGGAGGTATAGGTCATGTCGGGGGTGGCGTTCGCGGGCGATACGCGGTTCCAGTTCCACTCTACGGCGTAAGCGTCGCAGGCGGTGCCGTCATGGAACTTGATGCCATCGCGGATGTGGAAGGTGTAGGTCAGGCCATCCTCGGACACGTCGTAGCTCTCGGCTACGTCGCAGTAGATGCTGCCGTCCTTGTTGTAGCCTATCAGGGCGCTGTACACAAGGCCAGTAACTATCGTGGACTGGCCGTCGCTGCAGAGCGCCGGATCGAGGTGAGTCGGATCGGCGGTAGTCGTCAGATAGATTATCGCGTCCGGATTGGCAACTGCGTCGGCAGAAGCCACGCCGCCCAGGCTGAGCAGCATAAGCATCAGCGAGAGAATAAGTGCCAGCGTTTTCCTCATGTCGGTCTCCTCCTTGTATATAATAAAACCAGGACAGGCGGACGAGCTGACCGCTCTGTCTTGCAAACAAGTATAACGCTTTTGCAGGAACATGTCAATAGCAGATGCATATTTTACACGCGCGTTATTCATATGTGCCGAAAACGCAACATTGGCCGGGGCCCGCTCCCGGGGCGCAGGGCCCAAATGCGGCGAAATGCGCTGTCGATTAACTGTCGACTTATACAATGTTTCGCCGGTTTACGGGGCCGGGCTGTCGGCAAATTGCCAAAGATGTGGCAAAAGTGTGCCGGGCGGGGGCCATGCCGGCGCGCTCATGAATATGCGCGCCGGGACGACGCATAGGCCCGGCAAATGGCGTTGCGCAGGTTGCAGACTTCATCTTGCGGACTGCATCATGCGCGCGGCGCACGTGCATATGCGCACGTGGCACGGACGGCATCCCTTTGCATTAAGGCCTGCGCAGCGGGCGGGCCCGGACGCGCGCGGCGCAAACGTAAGGCGGCCGGGGGCGCGCTCTCCCCCGGCCGCAATCAATGTCAGCCGATGAACTCTATCGTGTGGGTATGTATGCGGCGCTCGCCGGGCTGCAGCGCTATTACGCCGGGCTTGTGGGTGATGTCCTTGTCGGCGTCCACCCAGTCCTGGAAATTGCACCACGGCTCTATGCAGATATAGGGCGCGTTGGGCTTGGTCCAGAACAGCAGGTAGTCAAAGCCCGGGAACTCCACGCGCACGGCGCGGCCGTGCAGGTCGGTGCGCAGCGTGACCGCGCGCGAATTGACGCCGCGCAGCACTATCGCGTCCACGGCGAAGTAGTCGTATTTGAGCGGCAGCGTGTCGGAATCGTGGGTCAGCTCGATGGTCTCGTGGCCCAGCAGGTTCCCGTGCAGCACGTTGTTGAGCCAGTGCCCGTACCGTTGCCAGAACGGCTGGTCCAGGCCGAGCGTGTGGTTGAGCGCGGCCACCGCCGAGGGAGTGGCCTGCAGCCCGAGTATCGCCTGGGCTGTGGTATTGGGCAGCGCGCTCATGACCGTGAAGGTCAGCAGCGTGACGCCGATGAGCACGGGAATCGCGGCCAGCAACCGCCGGCCCACCACCCGCAGGGATGGTGAGCCGGTGATCCG
>JBJEUC010000231.1:0-3432 GCA_051883635.1 Candidatus Fimadaptatus sp. | reverse complement strand
TATTCCTTGCCATAGGCGCTTACCTCCCTTTCAAATTGTACCTTGAACCTTTCGGTCAGCTCCAGGTATTTGAGCCTGTCCGCTTCCGTCCATGAATCAAAAACGCGCTCCTCCATGTCGACCAGGGGCTTTATATTCAGCTCGAGCAGCTCGCGCCCCCTGCCCGTTACCACTATGCGCTTTGACTTCTCGTTCAGCTTCTCCAGCTCGATTATCCCCGCCCGCTCCAGCTTCTTGACCGCTGAATTGAGCGTCTGATTGCTCAGGCCGGTCGCCTTGGCAATATCGCTCTGGGTCAGATCCGCCTGACTGTCATAAAGCATGTACAATATTATTGATTCGCTGTCTGCCAGGCCCAGCTTCAGGCTTATGTCGTGATACAATCCGCTTATCTCGTTATGGAGCTTATTGAGTGCATGTATCGTGCTCATAACTGTACTCACCTCGGGCAGCAATTATAGTACGATATCGGACCATTGTCAAGGCTGTTTGTGTATATGATAGCGCTTATCGACCGGAGAGCCCGAATGCAAAGCGGGCGCCCGCCCCTGCACGCGCGGGAGCGGACGCCCTGACTGTATGCGGCGCGGCCTTACTGCACGCCCACGAACTTCTGCCTGACCTTGTCTATCTGCGGCTGCTGGGCCTGCTCGGCGGGATACCAGCCGCTTTGGGCCATCTGGCCGTAGATGCTCTGCTGCATGCACAGCGACTGGTTCAGCGCCTCGTCAAAGGCGCCGTGTACGCTTTGGGTGTTGCTCTCTATCGCGCCGTGCATGTACAGCTCGCACGCGCCCTTGGTGGTCTGCAGCAGATCCTCCATTATCGTCTTGTCATTTCTCATGCCCGCTTCCTCCTTATATCAGCTGGAACAGCTTCTGGAACAGCTGCTGATGCTGCTGACCCAGCTGGCGGGCCAGCTCCTTCAGGCGCGGGTCGCTGAGCGCCTGCTCGGCCTGATGACACTGCGTCTGCAGGAACTGCTCGTGACCCAGCGCGTCCTCTATGTACATTAGCTCCTTGGGACTCATACATACCACCTCCGCCAAATATCGCGCCGCGGCGCAGGCGCGCGAAGCAGTGACGCGACCGCGCCGGAGCACGATAAGAGCATGCGCCATTTTGCCGCGCGCGATGCGCTCCAAAAGCAGGCAGCGCCGCCCGCTGACACTGCGGACGGCGCTCAGAGCGCTGAAAAAGCTCCGGCCCTTCAACGCGACCGGAATGCATTTTTGGGAGCAAACGCAAATGCTTGCTCTCGAAGATGCCGGAAGTGACGTACACACCGTCGCTTCCGACCCAACAGGCCGTCCTGCGAAGCATTGTCAATGGCCCGGTACGGCGCTGACAGTTTTTTCATTTCATGCGCGCGGCTGGACGGCGCGCACGGGCACGTAGTAGTCCATCTGATGGTAGCCCAGCGCGGCGCAGGCGGCGGGCGAGGTGACTATATTGCCCAGCTCCGCGCGCGTGTCGTCGCGCTCCAGGCCCGGATGTGCGGCGATGAACGCGTCGATGGCGGCATGCACGTCGTCGGAGGGCTGCTGGTCAGGGCCGGTGGCGACCGCGTACAGCCCGCCCGCGAAGTCGACCGAGCCGAACCCGGCGGGCGCGCTCTCGCCCTCGCTCAGCATGTAGTACCAGACGAAGCCGCCGCGTTCGGCGTCGTACCAGAGGAAGTCGCGGGGGAACATGGTCGCGGGCCGCGCGCTGAACCATGCGGAAAAGCGCTCCAGCGGCCCCTCGCCGAACATGGCGCACCCGGAGGCGGCCATCGTACAGCGCGGTATCTCGTATATGCGCACAGAGTCCATGCCTTGCTCCTTTGTCAGTTGGTTTGGCCGGGGGCGGCGAGCGCTCCGGCTATGCTTTCCAGCGCAGATTCGGGGCTGCCGTCGCGCCCGCGCAGCGTGAGCGTCACGCGCCCGTCCAGCTCCACCGCGCCCAGCGCGCGGCACGCGCCGGGTATCAGCGGGGGGATGTAGGCACAGGCGGCGATGCGCAGCCCGTCGTATTCGCGCCGGAGCGGGCTTGCCCATACCGCGTCCAGATAGGTGGCCTCGGGCTCGCCCAGATACCCGCAGGCCTGCGCGGTCTGCCGGGCTATCGGGTCGCCGTAGCCGTCGTATGCGGCAAAGTAGGCGGCGTCGATGAGCGTGGGGGCCAGGTAGGCCATGTGACTCAGGCGGCGGCTCAGGGCATGCGGGTCGCGCTCCGGCGCGCTGAGCGCGACACTGACGGCGCGCGCGGCCTCGCTCAGTGCCTGACCGCTTTCGGCGCGGCAGTCCAGCGGCACGTTCACCGCGTGGTTGCCCATGCCGCCGTCCTCGCCGCGCAGGCTCACGGCCAGGCATACCGGCGCGTGCCCGCCCAGCGCCTGCGCGAGCGCCGCCGCCAGCAGCGCGTCTCTGTCGGAGGGCGAGCGGTCGCTCAACGCGCCCTCGTCCATCTCGCGCAGCGCCACCTCGGCGGGCGAGTCGGGATACTGCGCGCTCAGCCGCAGCCGGTCGTGCAGCGTGAAGCTCCGCCCGCCGCTCTGCCAGCGCAGCGCCAGCATGCGCGCGCGCACGCGCTCGACCAGGGGGAGCGCGCTTCGGGAGGCGGCGCCGGGCGCGGGCGGATGCTCCTTGATAGCGCCGTGGGTGAGCGAAGTCATGATGTCGTGCGCCAGGCTCATGAGCCCCGCGCCGTCGCTGACGAGCAGATGCCCGCTGATCAGCAGCTGCAGCGGGCTGCCCGGGATTATCATTATGCGCACCATCTCGCCGCCGGCCACGTCGAAGGGGCGGCGCTCGCTGTCGTGAAGCAGCTGTGTCCAGGAGCCCGCGACGCAGTCGGTCGTGCAGGCGGGCTCCTCGAGCGGTTCAAAATACGCATCGCCTTCGCCGGTCAGCACTATGTGCGTGCACGCGGGCGGATTGGCGCGCAGCGCGCTGCGTATGGCGCGGCGCAGCTCCGGCATGCTCACATCGCCCTCTATGCACAGCCGGAGCGTGGCCGCAGCCGCCGGCGAAAACAGGTAAGGGCGCTCCCCGGCCAGCAGGTACATCATATGCTTCACCTCCCGCAAAAGTTATGGGCGAATTATATATCAAAATGTGTTTGCTATCAAGTAAAATTATGTTAAATGCGTGCGCGCGCGCCGGGAAAGCGCCGCCACAACGCGCGGTCGATTCAGGCGAAGGTGCAATAGCGTCCTGCCGAAGGGCGATTGGAGCGCAGGGCAGGCCGGGGCGATTGCGGGTGGAAGCGCGGTGGCGGCGCGCGTGCCCGAGGCGTATGGGGATGTGTCCGTGCAGATGTGTCCGTAAATCCGGAGTATGTCGGCGGAGAACGGAGGGGCTGGGGATATGGGGGAGGGCTGGTTCCGCAATCTTCAAAAGGTATGAGGTGCTTCCATGATGGTGGTTGCGCTAGCGGGGTGGAAGCGCG